>JAAYQT010000082.1 GCA_012519165.1 Synergistaceae bacterium | reverse complement strand
TCGCATCGCCTTGGGTCGTAAGACGCCTGATTTTTCCCGACTCTACGTCCAGCAGATGGATGTCGCTTTTGTAGCAATTCTCATCCCAGTCCGGCCGGCTGACAACTAACGCAGCGTGGCGCCCGCCGGGAGCAAAGGTCAATCGGGAAAGGTAGCGGTAGTTTAGGAAATCCTTTACATCCAGCTTTCTCATAATTTCGCTGATCACTCTCTTTCGAATCGACGGAATAGGGTATATTGGCATTAGCGTCAAAAATCCATGCGATATTTTATATTCAGAAAATAACACCTTGAAAATCGGTTCTGCTGTGACTTACAACTGGTATGTGTTTCGACCTATATGGCGAATTCAATCCCTTCTTCCAGCAACGACTCCATATTATACCGCTTGGTCTCCCGCTTGTGATAGCATGCACTGAAGTCGGGCGGCAACAAGCATCAAAGCCGCTTTGCTGCCTGGAAAGCTGCACACTACTCTTCAAGAGCGCTTCCCGGAATTCCAGGGAGATGTAGCTTGCAGCTGCATCATAACCAAGGCTTGGGCAAGAGGATGTTACTCCACTCTCTATCGGCAACATTCCTGATAAATGAGCTATAATAGAATGGTTCTCTAATCTATAATTCTCATAGAGATAAGGGGGCGAAACCATGCATGGGAGCGCCGAGATTCTTGAATTCTTAAGGCTTCACAGACGCTGCTTTGAAGAAAACTACTCGGTAAGACGGATAGGACTATTTGGCTCGGTCCTCCGCGGCACAGCTGGTGATACAAGCGACGTGGACATATTAGTAGAGTTTTCCACGCCAACATTTGATAATTACATGGATTTGAAGTTCTTTCTGGAAGAAAATATTAAAATGCCTGTGGACTTAGTCTTGGCCGACTCTCTTAAAAACCGCCTTAAACCCATTATCCTGCGTGAAGTTCTATATACATAGAAAATATAAATTTTATTTACACCTTAATTTGGAGACAATTGAAATTTCAGGTCATCCAGCGACAACTCTTCTGTTGCTCCGGACTCGGCATCCTGCATGGCGGCAACGGTTTCTTCCGGCAGGACGAGCTCGAAGGGTATCCCTCCCGTGTCAATGGCCTGTCGGTAAAAGAGCCGAATTGCCTCGGTGGGAGTGAGGCCGATATTACCAGCGTTACAGGTCAAAGAGACGTTACGTAATTATGGGTTATGTCCAACTTTCAGTTTATGGTCGGTTTCATGTCTTTGCGGATTTTATCCAGCTCATCCCTGGTAATCCGGGCGTAGCGGAGTATTTTCTCCTCCAGTTCACCGGAGGCAAGCATTTCCCGTATCATTTCACTTTTCTCTTGCTCAATCCCCTGCTCAATTCCCTTCTTTATGCCCTTTCTCTCTATCAGGCTGACGTACATTTCTCCCTCATCCTTTCTTTTTTCAAGTTCCTCATCCCATTCATCCCAGGCGTCTTTGTCCTTTATATGCATGATTCCTTCAATAAAGGTCAGCAGGGCCATTTTTTCCTCGTGGCTCCAGCCTCGCCTGTCCAGCTCCAAGAGCAGCAGCTTCATGTAGTCCAGTTTGCGCATGTCGCTTGTTTGGATAATGTTAGCATTAATCAGGAATTGGCGAAAGGATGCTTTAAGGAATCGGCCCTGCCTCCTCCACTTTGAATCTTTCCACTGAGCGTTCCATCTCCTCTGACAGCCTCACGAGGTCGGCGGCGGTGGCGGTCATGCCCTCGGTCATGCGGCCCTGCTCGTCCATAGAGCTGTTTATCAACCCTATCTGTTCGGATATATCCGAGCTGGAGCGGGCGACGCTGTCCATTCCCGCAGCCATCTCCTCCGCGCCTGCGGACTGTTCCTCCATAGTTGCCGCAATGGACTGGACGTTTTCGCTAATATCGGCCACCTTCAGCACCACGTCGTCGATGATCTCCTTGGTGGCCTGCGCCCGCTCAACCAGCGCATTTATACGTTCCACGCTTCCCTTTTGATCCTCCTGGGCGTTTTCAGTCTTTCCGGCCACTTCGCCAATTACCCGGCCCACTTCGCATGCCGCCCGGTTGGACTCCTCCGCCAGTTTTCTTACTTCTTCGGCAACTACCGCAAAGCCCCGGCCCGCTTCCCCGGCGCGGGCGGCCTCTATGGCGGCGTTCAGGGCGAGCAGGTTGGTCTGATCGGCAATGTTCCTTATGGTGTCAATAAACCCGGTGATTCCGGCCACCGAGGAGGCAAGGTCGTCCACGGCGCCGCTTACCTTCACGCCGGACCGGGAGACCTCGGTTATCATGCCTACCATCTCCCGGAGGGCTTCACCGCCCTTCTCGGCGGAGGACGCTATTTCGCGGGCCTGCTCCCCCATCTCGGCCGCGGCCCTGGCGCCGGACTGGGCCCCCCGGGATACCTCCTCCACTCCCGACCTGGCGGCGTCAGAGGCGTTAGACGCCTCGGCGGAGCCTGCCAAAACCCTTGCGGCAAGGGCAATAACCTCCTCGATGGAGGCGCTGCCTTCTTCTGCAGCGGCGCTCATGTCCGATGCCCTGGCGAATACTTTGCGGGAACTGTCGATAATGTTTCTGACTGCGTCTGCGGTGCCGTCGGTAAGGTCGTTTAGGGCTTCGGCCACGTCCCGGATCTCCTGAATCCGACTTTTTACGGTCAGCCTTCTGGTCAGGTCCCCGGTACGGGCCGTCTCCCTGGCGTCGGAGGCCACGCCCCGAAGAGGCCTGGTTATGCTGCGGGAGAAGAACAAGACTACTGCAGTTGACAGCAGTATGACCACGACCATGCCTACGTAGACGGCCCGCCTCATTTCCCCCACTGCCGCCATGGATTCGTCCGTTGTGGCGGCCGCCGCCACGATGTAACCGTTGGCCAGGCTCCGGTAGGCCAGGGTTTTTTCCGAGCCCTCGTAGAAGTAGCTGATCCGGCCCTCTCTGTTCCGCAGCAGTTCATCCCCCAGAGCCGCCGGCGCCCCGCCGGCGATCTCCCTCAGGGTGGGGCCGTCGAATTTGTGTTCCGGGCGGTAGAGGAAGCGCAGGTCTCGGTTCAGCAGAAACGGGTAGCCCCTGTCGTAAACCTTGAGGCCGCCCAGCATGTCGCTGACGAAGCTGAAGTCAAAGGTCATGCCGGTAACTGCGGCAATCCGGCCGCCTATGAATATGGGCATGGAGTAAGTTACCGCCTCCCCGCCCGCATCTGACGCGGTGATGTCGCTCCAGTAGGGCGCGCCCGTTTCAAGCGGTTTCCAGAACCAGGCGGTAGAAGGGTTTTTTCTGTCGGTCAGGGCGGCGGGGTCGAAGTCCGCTCCGTTCATGGCCCTGCACTGGGAGTCGGCGTCATCGCGCTGAAAGCCTATTACGTAGGCGGATTTATTCCCGAAAAGCTCGGGATTGAAGATGATAAAGACAGACCTGGTTTCCGGTGACTGAACGCTCAGCTCGGCCATATATTTGCCGTTTTGCCCCGTAAACTGCTTTGCCACGGCCGCCGCAATGTCGGGGTTTACCATGTCCGGCGTTACCTTGGACTTCATCAGGGAGCCCAGTGAGGTCAACACCCCTTCGAAGCGGTTGAAGGTGGCGTCAAGCTCCCCGGCCAGGGATCCCGCCATGGAGACCTCGAAGTCGTTTACCATCCGGCCGAGGCTGCACCCCGCCACGTTCATGGAGTAGAAGGCTATGCCCGATACGGAAACTGCCAAAAGTGTGAGTACAACGCCCAATATGCGGTGGCTTAAACGGTTGAACCTGATCATGCCCCTCATCCTCCTCTCTCAGCCGCCTCATGAAATTTCCGGAAAAAAAGGCCTCCGTACAGGAGGCCCCCCTCCGGGCTAATCAAACCATTTGGTCATCATCATAAAAAGTTCGCCGCTGTCGGAAAGCTCCTGAAGGGCGTCGTTAACTGCCTCCAGCAGGTCATCCTCGCCCAGGTTGATTGCAATGGCCTTGCCCTCGCCTTTGATCTCTTCTTCGAAGGCTATCTTTATTTTGCCCGAAAAGTCCTCCTGGCCAAGGAAGCTCTTCGCCACGGGCGCGTCCATAAAGGCTGCGTCCGCCCGGCCTGAAATTACTTCTTTCAGGCAGTCGTCGTTTTTCTGAAAAGGTTTTACCGTTACCCCGTCCAGGGAGTTCAGATATGTCTCCTGAGTTGTCCCCGCCTGCGCTGCAATGGTCTTTCCCTTAACATCGCCCGTGCCCCCCCAGCGAGCTGTTGCCCTCCGCCGTGACGAAAGCGCTGATGGACACCTCGTAGTTCTCGGCAAAGGCAACCACCTTGGCCCTTTCCGGAGTCCAGCTCATTCCCGCCGCCACGAGGTCGATTTTTTTCTCCGTCAGGGCTGGTATGAGGTTATCGAAGTCCATGTCCACCCACTCGATCTTCTTGCCGATTTTTTCTGCTATTGCCTCCATCATGTCAATATCAAAGCCTTTTAGTTCGTTTTTGTCATCCCGGAATTCGTAAGGAGGGTAGGTGCTCTCGGTACCGACCAGAAGCACGTCCTTCTCCATGACGTTTCCCCAACCGGCAGTCCCGGCAACTACTAGCGCAAAAAACGCCAACAGCAGCTTCTTCATCCTTCTCTCCCCTTTTCAATAAAAAATGGCCCGTTGCGGTGGGCGCACAGGCTCTTGCACAATTTAGAGTTTACACATACCTCTTTATTGTGTCAACAATGTAACATTTCATAGCGAAACAATTGGAGATGCCGCTTCATGCGGCTTCATTTGTCGGGGGGAGGGGGAATGATTTTTTTTCGCGTAACGGTTTTTCCAACTTTTTTATAGCTATTTTTTCAGATTCGAGTGATAATAACCCCTCTTTCCTCTGAGCGACGGTTAGTTTGTTACACGCAACCGATCCGATACAAAAAACTTGGTATAGGGGGGCGAGGCCATGACTCCGCTTCAAAACCGCGTCGACCCGCAGGGGAGGCTTAACGCCGTGCCGGAAAGGGGCGCCTGGATGGGAAACCGGGGGATTTTGCACAATGACGCCGGGGAAGTTGTCGCTCCGTGGCGGCATAAGGCGTGGGTTACCTGCGTGCTTGAGTATAAGGGGCGAAGACGGCAGGTCTTCAGTCCCCGCCGATACTCCGAGCTGTTTTTTCTGGACGAGGCTACGGCCCTGTCAGCAGGCCACAGGCCCTGCGCCTTCTGCCGCAGGGAGAGGTTTAATGAGTTTAAGGCCCTTTGGTGCAGGGCAAACATGGACGGCGCACCCCCTTCGTCTGTCCCTGCCCCTATTATGGACAAGAGGCTTCACGCGGAACGGGCCCTCCGGGGCGGCGGCAAGGTAACTTTTGTTACAAAACCCAAGGACCTCCCCGCCGGAGCCTTTATAGAACTCGGCGGGGAGGCCTTCCTGTTTTGGGGAGGACGCTTTCTCAAGTGGTCTTTCAGCGGGTATTGCCCCGCGCCGCAATTTTTTCTGCCCCGGGCGGTAACAGTGTTAACTCCCGCCTCAATAGTGGCCGTACTCCGGCTTGGCTTTACGCCGCAAGTACATGAGTCGGCAGAGTAGGGCCGCTTTCCCGGGTGATAATTACTACTCCTCCCTTACCTTTCGCTTCAGGAGGCGCGTCAGCGGGCCGCCGAAGAACACAAAAAGGATAAGCAGTATCAGCGTAATGCATATGGGGTCGAAAATGAACTCCCCTATGCCGCCGCGGGTTTTGACAAGCCCCACCCTTAAATTTCCCTCTATCATGGGGCCGAGGATTATAGCCAGGATCAGCGGCGGCAGGGGAATTTCCAGGTATTCCAGTAAGTACCCCGCGACGCCAAAGGCAACCATTATGTAGATGTCGAAGTAGCTATTCCTTATGGCGTAGGAGCCTATCACTGAGAAGATAAGCACTATCACCATCACCACATTTCGGGGCATGCTGAGGATTTTGCCGAATACCTTTATCCCGATCAGCCCGACGGGGATAAGGAGCAGCTGGGACGCAAGCCCCACCGCAAAGACGCCGTGAACCAGCTTCAGGTTTTCCTGGAAAATTAGTGGGCCTGGTCTAAGGCCGTACATTAACATGGCGCCCAGGACAATTGCGGTGATGGAGTCGCCCGGCACGCCAAAGACCAGGGCCGGTATCCAGGCGCCTCCGATTGCGGCGTTGTTGGCGCTGGTGGGGGCAATAACGCCCTTTATTGACCCCTTGCCGAATTCGTCGGGGTTTTTGGAGGTCTTCTTCTCCATTCCGTAAGCCACCCAGGCTGCGATATCGGCCCCGGCCCCGGGCAGGGCCCCCACTACGGTGCCGATGACGGAAGCTTTCAGGACTGTAAGCTTGTTTTTCATGATGGTCCCCAGGGTACCTATTATAGATATTTTCCCGAACTCGGGGATGCTCCTTTTTTTCAGCAGGTCCTCGCTTCCCACGTTTTTAAGCACCTCGGACAGGCCAAACAGCCCCACCATAGCCGGAATGAAGCCCACCCCTTCAAGAAGTTCCATGTTCCCTCCGGTGAACCGGGGGAGCCCGGTGGTTATATCCATCCCTACAGTTGATACGAGAAGCCCCAGGGCCGCCGAGAGGATTCCTGCTGCGGGGCGGCCCGCGCACAGTACTGCGCTCATACTCAGGCCGAAGATTCCCAGCCAGAAGTACTGAAAGTTAGTGAATTTTAATGCAAATTTTGCAAGAGGGGGCGCCACTATCATCAGCAGAAGCACCCCTATAAAGCCGCCTATGGCAGAGCAGAGCAAATCGAGGGAGAGAGCCTCCATTCCCCTTCCTTTTTTAGCAAGCTCGTAACCGTCCAGAACGGCCGCCCCCGAAGCCGGGGTGCCGGGGATGCGGAGAAGGGTGGCCGGGATGTCGCCGGTGAAGATGGATGTGAAGGAGACCCCAAGGATCATCGCCATTCCCGCCAAAGGCTCCATGTAATAGGTCAGGGGCACGATGAGCGCCACGCCCATGGTTGCAGTAAGGCCCGGAGTGCCGCCCACAAGGACTCCGAAGGCCATGGAAAGGAGCCAGGGGATCAGGATTGAGGGCTTGAAAATTTCGATTATTATTTCCATTATTTTCCCCTCCTACCATGGAAGCCCCAGCTGTCCAGCAGGAAGCTGGATAAGGAAGACCCGCCCGAATACCGCCACTATAAAGCCGGCGATTACCAAGGATATGACTGCGGCTTTCAGGAAGGGTACTTTTAGCCTCAGGAGGAGAACCATGGAGAACATAACGGTTGACAGAGCGTAGCCCAGTACATCCATCAGGAGCACGTAGGCTACCAGCGCAGTGACTATGATGACGCCGTTTGCGGCGCCGAGGCCGAATGACCAGCCGCCCTCGCCGGCCTGCGTTTTAATGCCCGCGGCTATCTGGTAGAGGCCGGAGGGGACAAGGATAATTGAAAGAAGAACGGGAAAAAATGCAGGCCCCGGTATTTTCCTCCCCGCCACCACGGCGCCGGGAAAAGATGAGCTGACTATGGTTACAGCCAGGGCGAGCAGGATTATTGATGCGCCTAAGAGTATTCGAAGGGTCTTTTTCATAGCCGCCTCCCGAAAAAAAAGGGCGCCCCGCACGACGCGGGACGCCCTTTAAAATTACTGCTTGAGATAGCCGCCGAGTTCCATTACGGCCTTGAGGTCCGAGTCCTGCTGTTTTGCGAACCCGGCAAACTCCTCGGGGCCCCTGACCATTACGCCGAAGCCGTTTTTGCTCATAAAGTCCTTGTATTCATCTGAGTCGGTAATTTTTTTGATGGCTTTGTAGAGGACGTCGATTACCTCGGGGGGCGTTCCCTTGGGCACGGCAAAGCCCCTCCATGTTCCGGCGGACCAGTCGATTCCGTTTTCTTTTACAGTGGGGACGTCGGGGAAGGCGGGGTCCCTGGTATCAGCCATGACGGCCAGAGCCTTTATGTCCCCTGACGCAAGCTGCGGGCCTGCCTCGGGAAGGCTGCAGGTGATTACCTCCACGTGTCCGCCCAGAAGCTCGATGATGGAGGGCGCCGCTCCCGTGGTGGGCACCCAGCTGACGTCGTTGACCGGTATTCCGGCCTTGTCAAGCATGCCTATACGCGCAAGGTCCCATACTCCTCCCGCGGCAGTCCCGGAGAATTTGAACTTTTCCGGTTCGGCTTTGATGGCGTCCAGCAGCCCGGTGAAGGTCTTCCACGGAGCGTCCGCCTTTACCATTACGCCAGAGGAGTCCTGGTTTATCTGAATGACATAGTCGAAGTCGGCGTAGGATACCTCGGTCAGGCCCATCCAGTGCATTGTGGCCAGCTCCAGGGTTACCATGGTAACCGTGTAGCCGTCAGGCTTTGAGAATGCGCCTGCGGCATGGCCCACAGCCCCGTTGCCCCCCGTCTTGTTTGTGACGGGGAAAGGCTTGCCCAGTTCCTTTTCAAGCTCGGACGCAATGTAGCGGGTAAGCCGGTCGGTCCCCCCGCCCGCCCCCCACGGGCACACCACGGATACGCTCCTCTCAGGGTAGGCGGCAAATGCCGCAGACGCCAGAAACACCGCAAGCGCTGTGAAGGCCATAATCCTGAAAACTTTTTTCATGGAAACTCCATCCCCTTTCCTGATTTAGCGCCGTGCTTTACCCCCGACAGTGTCAGTATATCAAAAAAACAAAGAGGGGTTGAGCCTGTTGCATAACCAGCTCTCTTCCAAGTTATCCACAGGTGAGGATAAGGTACAATAGCAACGGTGTCAATCACGGCAAGACTATGGGGAGGAGATTATCATGGCTTACAACTTCAGAAACTAC
>JAAYQT010000081.1 GCA_012519165.1 Synergistaceae bacterium | reverse complement strand
GGCCTTTATCCGCCTGACGGAAGAGTTTGACGCCGTCTGCTCCATGCTTGAGGAGGCGCTGCCTGAAATCCCAAGGGATACTTTCGACCCCGGCGCCGTTATTGAAAAAGCAGGTTCCGACCCCGCGTCCCTGCTGGACTGGGTGGCAAAATCCGCGGCCCTGGTTCCCTACCGGGGATCGCTGCGGGGGGCGAATGGGGTCCTGATGGACCGCGTGGGCAATAGCCTGGACAGGGCCCTGCTGCTCTGCCTCCTGTTAGAGACGGCGGGACAGGAAGTTCGACTGGCCCGAGGCGCCCTCTCCGACGAGGAGTTGGAAAAGCTTTCATCCCGCGTGCACGCCGCTCCCCCGATGAAGGAGCCGGCTGGGCTGAACGGGGACGGGTTTTCTGAAGAAGCGCCGGCCCGGGCCGGGGAAAAGGCGTCCGAACGGGGCCTGGACGGCGCCTCGGTCAGGGCGGCCCTCGAAAAACAGGCCTCCGTTGCCGCAGCCCTTAAAGAGGAGGCAAGGCGCAGAACCGAGGCTCAAACGGAAGAGCTTATGAAGCTGCTCGGGGATATCCCCGCAAAGGCGGACAGAGCGGCCGGGAAGGTAAAAAACGAAGCCCTGCGGGACCACTGGTGGGTTCAGGTAAAGAAGGCCGGGGCATGGACGGACCTTGACCCGTCCTCACCTGATGGCGCCCCCCTTACAGGCGCGGCGGAGTTTTTTTCGCCCGGCGCCATCCCGGAAGGCATGAGGCACAGGGTTGATATCCGGATTATTGCTGAGGTTAGGGAAAAAAACAAAACAAGGGAGGAGCTTCTCCTGGAGCAGGCCGTCTACCCGTCTGAAGGGTGGGGGCGCAGGATTACGCTGGTTCATTCACCCTCAAACTGGCCCCGGGATGTCAGGCCCCTGTCGGGGAAGATGACGCCGGAGAACTTCAGGGGCGCCCTTTTGAGCCAGAAGGAGTGGGTCCCCGTGCTGCTTATAGACTCCAAGGCCCGCTACCAAAAGGGAATAGGCGCGGACGGAACGGTAAATAACAGCCCGTCGCCGGGCCAGGCAGGTACGGGGAAGGGCCTCGGGTCGGCCCTGGGCGGTTTCGGAGCGAAGCTGGATTCCATCGGGGGAGGAAAGAGCCCTGATGGGGACGGCAGCTTCACCGCCCTCTGGATTGAGTACAGGATCGTCTCCCCCGGCCGGGATGAAGAGGTAGTGCGGCGGGAGGTCTTCGACCTTGCGGGCCCTGCAGAACGCCTGGCATCAAATTTCCCCGCCGGGTATAAACTTACCGACGAGGACAAAATCCGCCGCGCCGCCGCCCTTCTTACCGCCACGGACATAACCATCCTGCCCGGCCGGCCCTCGGAGCCGTTTTTGCTTCACTCCTACGCAAAATCCCTGCTGGACCAGCGGGAGAAGGTGCGGGCCGCCGCTAAGGCCGCAGAAGGCGGGGCTTCGGAGGAACTTTTCCGGGACCTTGAGCTTTCCTTCGCTCTTCCCGCCCTGCCTCAGCCTCTTTGGCTAGCCGCCGCCAGGGATTCGTGGCGCAGGGAGGGCGCGGGGGCTTTTACCTCAAGACCCCTGATCCTTGCGTGGCATTCAGGAGTGCGCTTTAAGCCGGAGCGGGACACTTTGGCCTTCGAAGCCTTCGATATAGTGAGCAATCCTGCAGAGGTCTGCGGCGACACGGAGGCCTTCAGGGAACGGCTTGCGCTGGGAGTGCTGG
>JAAYQT010000080.1 GCA_012519165.1 Synergistaceae bacterium | reverse complement strand
GTGCAGCCGAAGCGCCGTAATGATCTCGGCGTGGTCCCTGTTTACCTGCTCGATGACCTCTTCCCTGAAGGGGCCGTTTTCGGCGAAGTACCTTATCCTTCTGGCGTGGACGCTCAGGTTCGCCAGGGATTCAAGGATAAGAGGGTTTTCGGTGCAGCTGGACAGGAGCGTATGGATGGCCGAGTCCGATTCCTGGTAGAGGTTGAAATCGTCAGGGTGTTCCTGTACCTTTTTGAGCTTGGCTTCAACTTCATCGATCTGATTGTCCGAAACCCCGACGGCGGCATCCCGGGCTACCCTGCCCTCCAGGAGGCGTCTGAACTCCCATACGTACGTGGATTTTTTTTCGCTAACCTGGGTGACTACGGCGCCCTTGTTTCTCTCTATGTCCACAAGGCCTATTCCCTCAAGCCTAAGGAGGGCCTCCCTCACGGGGGTGGTGCTTACTCCGAACTCTGCCGCAATCTTGTCGATCTGAAGAACCACTCCGGGATGGTAGGTGTTGTTAATTATGTGTTCTTTGATCGTCTCGAAAACCTGATCCCCTAAAGAATGAAAAATTCTGCCTGCCAAAGATTCCAACTCCTCTCAACGAATACCATATATTATATCTTACCATTCACTCGGGAAATTGGCGTTAAATTTTTGTTTTAACGCCGGGTTGCGGTTTTGAGAAAAATGGTCAAAATTATGGGAGGTTTTTTATAAAAGGCATATTTTAAGTCGTTTTTTCAGGGGGTGCGAAAAATAGAGCTTTTGTCATCGTGCTTTCGGGCTGTAGACTCGGAAAGACTGCATACTGCCCGGTTTTTGGAACGTCCCAACCGGTTTCTGGTTCGATGCGACCTCCGCGGTCGGATAGTGGAGGCGTTTTTGCCAAATCCGGGCCGTTTGTGGGAGATTCTTATGCCCGGAACGGAGCTCCTTCTGTCCATGGACGGCAAAAGCGAGACCAGAAAGACCCTTTACACCGCTGTTGCCGCAAAAAGAGAGGATATTCTCATTCTTCTCCATACTCATATGACCAACGATGCCGCCGATTGGCTGCTCCGACGGGGTAAAGTCCCGGGCCTCGAAGGCTGGAGGATTGAGAAAAGAGAAGCCTCCCTCGGGAGGTCCAGGTTCGACTTTTTGATGGAAAAAGAGGGAAAAAAACTCTATCTTGAGGTTAAGTCATGCACCCTTTTCGGCAGCAGGCTTGCCATGTTCCCGGACGCCCCTTCCGTCAGGGGCAGAAAGCATGTGGAGGAGCTGGCGGTCATGGAGGGAGGCGGCGCCGTTTTAATCCTTGTCCAGTCCGGTGCGCCCCGGTTCTTCCTGCCGGACTTTCATACCGACCCCAAGTTTGCCGAAAGCCTGTACAAAAATCGCGACAGGCTGGAGATTATCCCCCTGGGGGTCACGTGGAGCGAAGGGCTGGCGCTCTCCGGTGAAACCCGAAGACTTGAAATCCCCTGGGAAGTCTATGAAAAAAACAGAGCCTGCCCGGGAGTGACCATAGTTACCGGGGAAAGGGGCGGCCGGTTTTGGGCGTACGCGGCGGATGGTAAAAGGCCCTCCGCCGGGCTAAAAGAAATAGTTGTCAAATCGGACCGCGTCAGTGCAGGGCAGATAAATCGGGAACTCGCCGCCGCAGCCGATGGGTGCGGGGAAGAGGACGGCGGTAAGGTTTTTTATTTCAGCGGACCGCCTCTTAAAAACCCGGATTTTGCAGCCCTTCTACTGTACCATCGCACCGACGGAATGCTGGAGGGCGACGGAGATTAATGCAAAAAAAACGGCTGACCGGTTTGATTCGGTTGTTTCCGGAGGTTAACAGTGAAAAAAAGAAAAGACCGGAGGATAAAAACTTCGGTCCGTGTTATCCTATAACTAACGGATAACCAGAACAAATTAAGGAGACCCGTCTGCGGTGTTAAATTTTAACGCGAGTCATAATTATCATGAATAATGACAGGTCGTGGAGACTTGTAGATGGCCTTCGGAGGCTTCTGCGGGCTCTTCCTTACCGGTGGTCGGTGAAGACGGGCGCCCTGCTGGGAAGAGTTCTCTGGTTCGCAAGCAGAGGAAAAGTGGACGAGGCCGAGAGGCGTTGTGTCAGGGCCCTCCAGGTGGGCGTAACAGAGGCCAGGCGTATAGTCAGGGCTTCCTACGCCAACCTGGGAAGATCGGTGGCGGAATTTATTTCCATGGACGGTCGGAAGGCGGGACGGTTTGTCGAGTTCCGCGGCGAGGAATATCTTAAAGAGGCCCTTGCCAGAGGCCGGGGCGTAGTCCTGATCTCCGCCCATTTGGGCAACTGGGAGCTTGGCGCGGCGGCGGTGGCGGCAAAGGGGTACCCCATGAACGCCATAGGGACCGACCAGCGGGACGACCGGATTACGGACCTTATCATCCAAAGCAGGGCCGGGAGCGGCGTTACAACAGTGGGCAAGGGGTTCGACCTGAAGGCCGCAATCCGCTGTCTGAAAAAAGGAGAGGCTCTGGCGATTCTTATTGACCAGGACGTAAGGGACAAGGGCGTGATCATTCCCTTTCTCGGCCTTCCTGCAAGCACGCCCTACGGCCCGGTAAAGATGGCGGCCCGGCTGAAGAGTACGCTTCTTCCCGTGTTTATGATCCGCAGAGGCAGCTCTGTATATCATGATTTGCACTTCCTCCCGTCCCCGTGGGAGAAGGGGTACCCCGAAGAGGACGAATCCATGGAGGAGGCCATGACCCGGCTGAACGACGAGATAAGCCGCTTTATCAGAAGATACCCCGGGCAGTGGATGTGGCTTTATCCCAGGTGGGCCTCGGTGGAGAAAGCCGGAAATGTTTCTGGGGATTGATCCCGGCAGGTGTAAATGTGGATGGGCGCTGGTCTTTGATGACGGGAGGCTTATGGCGTCAGGTATTTTTGAGACTTCCGGGGCCAGGGAGTTTTTGGGTATAATGACGGACGGAGACGGGGAAAAGGCGGCGGCTTTCGCCCTTTACGGCGCGAAATCCCTTCCTTCCCGTTTTAACGTAAAGGAGTTTCTTATTGGCGACGGAACCGGGAAGGATTTTTTTCTTTCCCTTGCAAAAGAGCTCTCCCTTAGAGTAAAGTTAGTGCCTGAAAAGGAGACCACCCTGAAGGGCAGGAAACTGTATTGGGATTACAACCCTCCCGCGGGGTTCCGAAGGCTTATACCGCAGGGGCTTCGCGTCCCGCCCAGGGACATCGACGATTTTGCGGCCCTTGCGATCGCGAGAGAATTTCTTAAATCGAAACAGGCATGATGAACAGGAAGGTGACTTAATTATGGGAACGGAGAAGCTGGCGGTACTGGTCAACACATTCGGTTCTTCCCTTATGACTGTCAGCAAAGAGGTTGGAGTTGAAGTAAATCTGGTGAAGTCCGAAATAGCCCAGGGCGTTAACGTAACGGGAAGTTGTGTTGCGGCCCTGATCGGCATAGTGGGCGGAGGGGTCCAGGGTACGGCGGTAATAATGCTTGACAGAGGCGGTTTCGACGCGACGGTCTCCGCCATGTCCGGCGGAATGATTACCCCCGATACTGAAGACGCCGTCTCCATGAGCGTTATTGGAGAACTCGCCAATATGGTTAGCGGAAGGGCCCTCGTTCAGGCCGCTCTGGAAGGCACGGAGGTAACGCCTCCCCAGCTCATCTCGGGGGCCGGGATTAAAACCATCCCCAGCCAGTCCCCCGGGGTAAAGAGTTTCACCCTGCCTTTCCGGCTGTCTGTGGGCGGCACGCTGTTTTTGGTCCTTTCCTTTCATGCCTGATTGAAAAACAAAAAAGAAGGGGCGCTCCCTCAGGGGCGCCCCTTCTTTAAATTGGGACTGACAGTTTAAAGTTTTTCTCCCTCGGTGGAGGCCACCACTGCGGCAACGCAGCTGTCGCCCACTACGTTGATGCAGGTCCTGGCCATATCGAGGACTGCGTCGATACCCGCCACAAGCGCCGCTCCTTCCAGGGGCAGTCCCACCGCCGTAAGCACCAGGGTAAGCATTATAAGCCCCGCCCCGGGTACTCCCGCCGTCCCGATGGACGCCAGGGTGGCGGTAAGCACTATATTCAGCTGAGCGCCCATGGTGAGGGGAAGGCCGTAGGCCTGGGCGACGAAGAGAGCGCACACGCCCTGGTACAGCGCCGTTCCGTCCATGTTGATGGTCGCGCCCAGGGGAAGCACGAAGGACGATACCTTTTCCGAGATTCCCAGGTTTTTCTGGGCCGCTTCCATGGAGACGGGAAGGGCGGCGGCGCTTGACCTGGTTACAAACGCTGTAAGGGCCGGCGCCTGAACGCCTTTAAAGAACCAGAAGGGTGACTTTTTCACGAAAACTGTAATCAGGCCGGAGTAGACCACCAGGGCGTGGATAATACAGCCTGCGTAGACGGCCAGAATTACCTTTGCAAAGGGGGCCAGAACTGAAATACCGTACTGGGCCACGGTGACGGCGATCAGGGCGAATACGCCGTAGGGCGCCGTCTTCATGACTATCCCCGTCAGTTTGTACATGGCCTCTGCCATGGAGTCGAAGAAGGAGATGAGGGGCTTGCCCTTTTCCCCTGCAAGGACTGCGGAAACTCCCAGGAACAGGGCAAAAATGATGATCTGGAGCATAACCCCGTCGGCTGCCGCTTTAATGGGGTTGGAGGGAAACAGGTCGAGAATAACCTTCTTGATGCTGGGGGCCTCGGGGGCCTTGAAAGCCGCCGCGCCCTCGGAAAGAGCCAGCCCCACCCCCGGCTGGAGGAAGTTGCCCAGCACGAGGCCTATAACAATGGCTACCGCAGTGGTAGCAAGGTATAGGACAAGAGTCTTTATTCCTATCCTGCCGAGATCTCGGGGGTCTCCAATGGAGGCCGCGCCTACAACGAGGCTGGAAAAAACCAGGGGGACGATGAGCATCTTAAGCAGCGCAAGGAAAACCTGACCAATTGGGTCGACATACTGAACTTTATCGCCAAAAATAACTCCTGCCGCGATACCCAGGACAAATCCAATGCCAATCTGCCATATCAGGGGAATCTTCTTGTTCGCCAACATTAACGCCTCCCTTAAAAAGTGTGTTTAAAAATAGAAACAGCCCGGCTATCCCCGTTTAGTAAAGACCCCTCCTTTTCAATGAATTTAAAGGACTTTCAAACTGAAGCGAATTATGCGAGTAAATTTTACCATGATTGCCGCGTAGTTGCTCACCCCGGCATAAGAAAAGTGACATATGGTTAAGCGGCGTATTTTTTGTTAGTATATATCACAATAGGGAGAGATGTTTTCTCTTACGCCGGAGAGGGGTTCCCATGTTCTTAAAAAAAATCAAATCGGTCCTGTTCAGCATACTGCTCCTGTTTTTTGCCGGAGACGCCTACGGCAGAGGAGGCGTGGTTCTGGCCCTTTCCGGCGGAGGCACCAGGGGACTGGCTCACATAGGCGTTCTCGAAGCCCTGGAGGAAGAAGGCGTACCCATCGCCGGAATAGTGGGCACAAGCATGGGGTCCATCATAGGAGGCCTTACTGCGGCCGGTTACACCACGGCGGAATTAAGGGAGGTTATAGCAAACCTTGACCTGACCAGCCTCCTCTCTGAAAAGACCAATCCTATTTTCGTCCCCCTGAGCCAGGAAAGCGCCACTCCCAGAAGCAAAATCCCCTGGGTGGCCATCAGCGCAGCAGGAGACGTGGAGGGGCCTCTTGGCGGAATGACAGGGGTAAAGCTGTTGGAGCGTTTTGCCCAGCTTGCCTCCCGAAGCCAGGTGGTTCGTTTTGACGAGCTGTCCATTCCTTTCGCTGCCGTGGCTACAGACCTGGAGACGGGCGAGAAGGTGGTTTTGAGGTCGGGGAGCCTTGCGTCAGCCATGAGAGCGTCCATGGCCATTCCCGCCCTCTTCGACCCATGGCCCCTGGGCGGAAGGCTTCTTGTTGACGGAGGCCTGGTCTCCAACCTTCCCGTGGACACCGCAAGGGAGCTTTTCCCGGGCTATCCAGTTATCGCTGTGGACGTCTCGGGTACCCTCAGGGACAGAAAAAACATTCGCTCCCTGGTGGACGTTATAGATCAGTCCCTTACCATTTTTACCCGCCGGAATGTGGAAAGCGAGATAATTAACGCCGACCTGGTTATCTCCCCGCCGGTGGCCGGGGCGCCCATCTTTGACCTGACAAACGCGGCATGGGTCGTCGATGTAGGTAAAAAGGCCGCGGTTCAAAGTATGGCTGAGATAAAATCCCTTGCCGACTCCGCCCCCCCTCCTCCCCAAAGAGAGGCCCTCTGCATAACAGCCAGGGTTAGATCCATCGAGGTGGAAGGGGCCGACCCGGATATGAGCCGGAAGATAAAGAAAAAATACGAGCCCTGGATTGGAAAACCTCTCAGCAACATCAACCTGGTCAGGGCGGCAAAAGAAATCGGCGAGCGGGAGGGCGTTCTCGCAGTAGATTACCGCTTTGATGAAAACGGCGAGGACTTGAACGTTGTTTTTATCGTGCAGAGAAAATCCGCCCTGGAGATAAACTTCGGCGGCTACACCACCAATCTGCACCCCCACCGCTGGGTCTACCTCCACGGAATCAGGAGAGACCTGTTCAACGACGGGGACTCTCTTCGTTTCAATGTGAAAATAGGATCCCAGTGGGGCGTGGACGCCAGCTATCTTACTTCGTCAGACAAGGACCGGAGCTGGGAGTTCAAACTGGCCGCGGAAAACTGGGAGTTGGAGACTAACCGGGGATCCCGGTCCTGGGACAGGTACTCTGCGGGCATCAGCCGCAGATTCAGGACGGGCAGCTTCAGAGGCGGAATAGGCTACGGATTCGAAAGAGTGCACAGCGGCGGCCGGGATTATGACGCATCGGGTCCCACCCTGTTTTTGACCTCGGACACGCTGAACGACCCGACGGATCCGACCTCGGGCTCCCTCCTCCATGTTCAGGCCTGGTGGCCCGACCTGGAAGAAGTCCTATACAGGATAACCTACTTCAATGCCACCCGTTTGTCAGATAACTGGCGCTTCTACTTCAGGGCCGGCTTCGCAGAGGGGGATGAAAACGCGCCTTCGGGAAACAGGGCCGTGTACCTGGGGGCGGCGGAAGAACTCTACAGCTACTCAGGCAACCCGATTCAGGGCGAAAGAATGGCGTGGTGGAACGCCGCTTTCAGAAGAAGCCTGATGAAGAGCTGGTGGGGATCCCTTAATACCGAAATATTCGGAGGCATGGGGTTTGTTTTCAACGACAACGGCGACCGATACCGGGACGTCTGGGAGGCGGGGATTTCCCTTTCTGTGCCGGGCTTCCTGTTCGACGGCAAGCTTATGTTCCTGTACAACGACGAAAAAGACTTCAAAGTGGGCTTTTTCATCGGCAGCCCCGTCTGGGGCCACTACCCCCTGCCCTAGCCCGGGGAGAAAATCTTTTTAAAAGCACTACCCGCGGCCTCCGGCCTGGCGGATATGACGGATTAATAAATAGGAGGATCAATAATGGCGCGCAACATAACACCCAGATCTGAAGACTACTCTCAGTGGTACCTTGACATAATAAAGGCGGCGGAACTCGCCGACTACGCCCCCGTCAGGGGCTGCATGGTAATCCGGCCTACGGGCTATTCCATCTGGGAGTCGATCCAGAAACACTTCGACGATGCTTTTAAAGAAACGGGGCACGTGAACGCATACTTCCCCCTTCTTATTCCGAACTCCTTCCTGGAAAAGGAGGCGGAGCACGTGGAGGGGTTTGCCCCCGAGTGCGCCGTTGTAACTCACGCCGGGGGGGAGCCCCTGGAAGAGCCCCTCGTGGTTCGGCCCACCTCCGAGACGGTCATAGGCCACATGTACAGCAAATGGGTACAGTCATGGAGGGACCTGCCCATCCTGATAAACCAGTGGGCAAACGTAATGAGGTGGGAAAAGCGCCCCAGGCTCTTCCTGCGCACCTCCGAATTTCTCTGGCAGGAGGGGCACACCGCTCACAGCACTAAAGAAGAGGCCATGGAGGAGACCCTCCGCATGCTGGAGGTCTATCGCACCGTCATGACGGACATACTGGCCCTTCCCATAATACCGGGGGAGAAAACCGAAGGGGAACGATTCCCCGGGGCCGACAACACCTACACCTGCGAGACCATGATGAGCGATAAAAAAGCCCTGCAGGCGGGGACAAGCCATTTCCTGGGCCAGAACTTTGCAAAAGCCTTCGACATAAAATTCCAAAACAGGGACGGCGAACTCGAGTACGCCTGGACCACCAGCTGGGGAGCATCCACCCGCCTCATCGGGGCTATAATAATGACCCATTCCGACGACGACGGGCTCATCCTTCCCCCCCGGGTCGCCCCGGTCAAGACCATAATCCTGCCCATAAGCACGGACGAGGCAAAAATTGAAGATGTCCTACTGCCAAGGGCAAGAGAACTCTCCTCTTCGTTGAATACTGCCCTCGGGGGGAGGTTTACCGCTGTGGACACCCAGTTTCATCTGAGGCCGGGCGACCGGTTCTTCAACCACCTCCAGAAGGGAGTGCCCCTCAGAATAGAGCTGGGAGAGAAAGACCTCGCCGGGGGCACGGCCAGGATTGTCCGAAGGGACACCGGCGAAAGATTGGACATACCTCTTGGTCAGGTTGCGGAAAAAGTACCGGCGATTTTAGAGGAAATCCAGCAGTCCATGCTTAAAAAGGCCTTCGATCTCACCAGGGAGAACACCCACAGGGTGAAAAGCTACGATGAATTTAAGGAGGTCATGGGTACCGACGGGGGCTTTATTGAAACCTGGTTCGCAGGCAGTACCGACGACGAGAAAAAAATCAAGGAAGACACAGGCGCCACAGCCAGATGCATGCCCCTGGGGGACGAAGAGAGCGGTACCTGCTTCTTCACCGGGCGCGCCGGCGCAAGGAAAACCATCTTCGCAAAGGCCTACTAGTAGTCTATTTATTTCGAATATAGGCCGGTTCCCGGCATTTTTGCGCGCTAATCGCGGGACACCTTATCCTAAAGCCTTGCAACAAGCGGCATTAAGGTGATTTACTCAGTTTTTCAGGAAAGATTTAAAACGAGTTGACATCCTCCTGAAAAATGATATTATACCCTTCGCGCCGATGAAACGGCGACCCCGGAACCGGCCCGAAAGAGCCGTGGGGGCAGCCGGCAAGAGGCGGAACAGAACCTTGACAGTTTTATAGGGGAGTCAGATATTTAGCCAAGCGTGAAGTAGTAATTTCTTGAGAGTTTGATCCTGGCTCAGGACGAACGCTGGCGGCGTGCTTAACACATGCAAGTTGCACG
>JAAYQT010000079.1 GCA_012519165.1 Synergistaceae bacterium | reverse complement strand
TTCATGTAGAACTCCGCCGCCTGAGCGGCCGCGATGCTGAGTTCGCCCGGTTTTACGGGCCGGATTTCCACTTCCCGGGGCTCTCCCGTCAGTATGCTGCGGATGGTCTCCATGGACCCCAACAGTCCGTTTACTTCCGACTTTGTAAAGGGGGAGAGAAGCTCCGCCGCGCTCTTGTCCGCAGCCTTCTCCAGCGCCGCCAGTATTCGTTCTCCCTGGGCGGTCAGCCGCAGGACGAAAGCCCGCCCGTCGCTGGGGGACCTTTCTTTTTCAAGGTGCTTTTCCTGTTCGAAGCGCCTTATTATTCTGCTGAGGTAGCCGGGGTCCAGGTCCAGCTGGACGTTTATCGAGCTTGCCGTAGGCGCTTCTTCGTGCTTTATTTCGTATAGAACTCTTGCCTCGGCCAGGGAAAAGGGACTGTTCTGCACCGATTTGTTCACGGAGTTGATAAAACCCGTGTAAAACCGGTTAAAATCGCGAATTTGACGAGTGGTCTGCTCTGGGATATTTTTCATTTGGCCTGCCTCCTCTCATGGTTTCCGTGTCAATGATATTCTATTTCCTTGTTGATTTCAAGGAATATAAAAGACTTCTTTGTTGATTTCCTTCGTTAAGGAGGTTTTTTGAGAAAGGGGCCGAAAATGAAGGGGATTTTCCATATTTCCATTACCGCCCTTTTTTGGCCAGATCCTTTAGGCCCTGGAGCTCCGCCGGGGTCATGGCGCCGGAGAGCCAGGAGCTGTAGGCCGTTTTGTTGGAAAGCAGGGGTTCTTCCCGAAGGGCGGGCATTGCTTCGGCCGCCTCTTCAAAGGAGACCGTCCCCGGCACGGGGGAGAATTCGGCAATTCTTGGTAAGCCGCCCGCCCGCCGGACGAACCGGATAGACCTCTCCACCGAATCAACCGACTGTCCGGGAACCCCGGCCAGGATGTAGGTCTCCAGGCTCCGCTCGGAAAACCCCGCTCTTTTCAGAGAGTCCAGGGCCGCCATGTATTCGTCCTCGGAGACCTTGTCCGACCCTTTGTGCTGTATGAGGGCGTCGGAGCTCTCGAAGCTGAGCCTTATGGTCTGGAAGCCGCTTTTTTTCAGGATGGCGGCGTACTCGTCGTCAATCTCCCGGACGTGGAGGCCATTGGGGGTGTGAAGCCGGGCCCTCCAAGGCTTAAGCCGCTCTAGGAGGGGGTAGAGGCGGCTGCGTTTGTCCCACAGCAGCGCGTCGTCGTAAAATGCCAGATCCCGTACTTCGCCAGAGGCAAGCTGGGTTATTGTGTCGGCCATGGTCAGATCCCGCGGCCTGGCTTTGTAAAGGGGTTCCAGGGCGGAAGAGGCGCAGTATTCGCACCGGAATGGGCAGCCGAAGGAGGTTATCAGGACCCCGTACTTAAGGCCCCTGTAGAGGTCGAAGGCAGGCAGGCTAAAATCGAGGTCCAGAGGCGCAGTCTGGACCATGTCCGCCCCGGCGCGAAGGGCGTGTTCCGGGCAGAGCCTTGCGTATACCCCGCCCAGTATGATTCGGGCCGCCGGAAAGACCTGCCGAAGGGTTTTAATTGCGCTGAAGACCCCTTCGTACCAGTAGGTCATCATGGAAGTAACCAGGATTATGTCGGGGGCGGGGCGGCGGGCCAGCAGTCCCGCAAACTCCTCTTCGCCGAGGCCGAACCGGCGGTAGCGCCTTGGTATTGCCGAAAGGGGGGCGGGTTTGGGGATCTCTTCATTTTTGACGGAGTTTCTGCCCCATGAAAGCTCCCCCGTCCTGCCCTCGAATATGCAGTCAATAAGGCTGACCTCGTTGCCGCCCCGGCGCAGGAAGTCAAGCAGAAAAAGCAGGCCTGCCGGCTTGGCCCACAGGTCGAAGAAGGCGAAGTCATGCACCGGGGGGTTAACCCCCAGCACGGAGGCGCCCTTAAGCTTCCGGAAAAAGGATGTGTAGTCTGCCACGGCGGTTCCTCCCGTTAATTTTCACCTTGAATTATACAGCTAAAAATTGCCCGCCCCCATAGGGTAAAATAAGAGGCAGATACGGCCCGTTGAGGGAGGAGGAATAAGAAATGAAAGGCCCGGAGAAACCGGTCTACGATTTTTCACTCTTTGGCGAGATGGATTCATACCTGTTCCGGGAGGGCAACCACTGCCGCCTTTACGAGAAGCTGGGCGCCCACGTTACGGAGCATAATAAAAAAGAGGGAACCTGTTTCGCCGTATGGGCCCCCAATGCCCGGGAAGTTAGCGTTATAGGGGATTTCAACGGCTGGGACAGGACGGCCCACTACCTTTCTCCCAAGAAGGACAGCTCCGGCGTGTGGGAGGCCTTCATTCCCGGAGTGGGGAAGGGCGCCCTGTACAAGTTCTCCCTCCGCACAAGGGAAGGCCGGGTAATTGAAAAGGGCGACCCCTTTGCCTATTTCTGGGAGGTGTCGCCGAAGACTGCCTCCATCGTATGGCCCCACGACTACCAGTGGGGGGACGGCGACTGGATGGCAAACAGGCCCGAAAAAAACGCTCTGAACGCCCCCATGTCAGTCTACGAGGTGCACATCGGCTCCTGGAGGCGCAACCCCGTCGAGGGCTTCCGGTCCCTCTCTTACAGGGAGCTGGGCCACGAGCTGGGCGATTACGCCTCAGCCATGGGCTTCACCCACGTGGAGCTGCTGCCCGTGATGGAGCACCCCTTTTACGGCTCCTGGGGCTACCAGACTCTGGGCTACTTTGCCCCCTCCAGCAGATACGGGACGCCGGAGGACTTTATGTACATGGTGGATATGCTGCACCAGAGGGGCGTCGGCGTCATACTGGACTGGGTTCCCTCCCACTTTCCGGCGGACTCCTACGGCCTTGCCCGGTTTGACGGCACCTGCCTTTACGAGCACGAAGACCCCCGGAAGGGCTTCCACCCCGACTGGAAGAGCTGGATTTTTAACTACGGCCGGAACGAGGTGAGGGGGTTTCTGTTCAGCAGCGCCCACTTCTGGCTGGACCGGTTCCACGCCGACGGACTGCGGGTGGACGCGGTTGCTTCCATGCTCTACCTGGACTACTCCAGAAAGGAAGGGGAGTGGATCCCCAACCAGTACGGCGGCAGGGAAAATATCGAGGCCATAGAGTTTCTTAAAAAACTTAACGAGACCGTCTACGGCGACTTTAAGGGTGTGCAGACCATCGCCGAGGAGTCCACTGCGTGGCCCATGGTGACGCGGCCCGTTTTCGTGGGAGGGCTGGGTTTCGGCATGAAGTGGAACATGGGCTGGATGCACGACATCCTCTCCTACATGGAGAAGGACCCTATCTACCGGAAGTACGACCATAACAAGATCACCTTCAGCATAATGTACGCCTTCACCGAGAACTTTCTGCTTCCCTTCTCCCACGACGAGGTGGTCCACGGCAAGGGCTCCATGCTGGGTAAAATGCCCGGCGACGCCTGGCAGCAGTTTGCAAACCTGCGGCTGCTCTACGGCTTTATGTACGCCCACCCGGGCAAAAAACTCCTCTTCATGGGTTCGGAGTTCGCCCAGGGCAGGGAGTGGAACCACGACGACAGCCTTCAGTGGGATCAGCTGAACATCCCCGAGCACAGGGGCGTATCCCTGCTGGTGGGGGAGCTGAACAGGATATACAGGGAGGAGCCCGCCCTTCACGAGCTGGACTTCACTCCGAACGGCTTTGAGTGGTGCGACTTTTCCGACTGGGAGAAGAGCGTGGTCTCCTTCGTAAGGAGGAGCAGGTCCGGCGACGTGATAATGGCGGTGTGCAACTTCACCCCGGCGCCGAGGGTGTTTTACCGCATCCCCGTTCCCAAGGCGGGTTACTGGCGGGAGCTGCTGAATACCGACGCGGAGGAGTACGGTGGCGGGGGCTTCGGCAACTTCGGCGGTTTGCAGTCGGAGAAGTATAAATGGAAACAGTGGGAAAATTCCATTAATATCACACTGCCTCCCCTGGGGATGATAATGCTGAAGCTGGAGCGGGGGTAGGCGTTTTTAGGACGGCTGTAGAAATTTAGTCGTCCCGAACGGATGTGAGGGACCTGGTTTTGGTTTTGTGCTGTATTGCTTAAAACCAGATCCCTCCGACGCTTTGCGTCGTTCGGGATGACATAAGCAGGCGACCAAACGGGCGGTTTCCCCGTTTGAGTCGATCGCTTAGGCGGCATGGTTCTGGCCGCTTTCCGCCCTATGCGATGGTCGCTAACCCTTTGAACCCAGATCTCTCCGCCGCTGCGCGTCGTTCGGGACGACAAGAATTGACGGCCCTGCTTGGGCATCCGAAGGACGCTAAACCTGCGCCTCCGCAAGCGACAGGATTGCGCCAAGAACAATATCCACTCCCTTTTTTATCTGGTCGAAGTCGGTCCACTCCTCCGGGCAGTGGCTGCGTCCGCCCTTGCTGGGTACGAAGACCAGGCCCGTCTCCGTTATGCCCGCCATGATCATGGCGTCGTGGCCGGCGCCGCTCTGCATCACCTTGCGAGAGTAGCCCCGCCTTTTAGCCTCTCCATCAAAAAGCGCTACTATTTCCGGGGACATGTCCACGGGAGCGACAGTGATCCGGTCGGTCACCCTTACCTCCACGCCCCTCTTTTCAAGGCTCTTTAAGAACTCGCCGAAGGCGTCCGTCACCTCCGTTATTCTCTCCATCT
>JAAYQT010000078.1 GCA_012519165.1 Synergistaceae bacterium | reverse complement strand
TCGATGGCTTTTCTGTTTTTTTCAGAGAAGGAGTAGATGGACGAAGGATTTCCGAAGTTTTCGGTAAAGAAGGGCAACATGGCCGAAACCACCTCTGGCGCCGTAAAAGAAGTTGCTGCGTAATCCAAATATACCTGCCTTGACATTTAAACTTCTCCTCTCTTGGCCTGGCCGCTTCCGGGCCGGTTGCCGCTGACAAGATCGTAAAGGGTAGTGTCCCCTAAAATTTCATCAATACTGTCTTTCAGCCTGGTCCACAACCCGTGGGTAGCGCAGGAGTCCCTGTTTCTGCATCCCCCGTCGCTGAGGCAGTCGGCAAAGGTTATATCTCCTTCCAGGGCCTCCACCACCGAGGCCACCGTTACCTCCCTAGGGTCTTTCTGAAGAAGATATCCTCCCTGGGCGCCTCTTACCCCCTGGATTATTTCCCTTCTTTTTAACTTTATAAAAAGCTGTTCAAGGTATTTCTCAGAGACCTGCTGATCTTTGGCAATTTCACCCAGGGGCACGGTTTTTTCGCCGTCGTACCGCTCCGCCATGTAAAGGAGCGCCCTGAGCCCGTACCTGGTCTTGGTGGAAAGCTTCACGTCCTATCACTTCCCTCGGTTAGTCTAAGGGAAGAATACTATACCCTACTATATTTGTCAACATTAAATTTCCGGCCTGCGCGATCTCTGTATTGTCGTAATTCCCGTAATAGAGTATTATCACGAAAGGCAAGGCAATGTTTTTAAAATTCCCCCGAAAAAAGGAGAGTGACCGTGATGAACAAAAAACGTTTCGCGCTTGTTTCAGTAACTTTAGCCGCCCTTTTGACGATCTGCAGCCCCGCCCGGGCCAAGCCTAGAATCGCCGTTCTGGATTTTGCGGACAACAGCGGCGCGGGAGCGCCGGGAGAGGCCGTGGCGGACATGCTGACCACCGAGCTGTTCAACACGGGCGAATTTGTATTGCTGGAGCGAAGCAGAATAGACGCCGTCCTTGCCGAACAGGGGCTCGTCTACGAGGGATACGTGGACAGCCGGTCCGGGGCAAAGCTGGGGCAGCTTTTAGGCGTGGACTTCCTGTTAACGGGCTCCATCACGAAATTTAAAACTGAAACTTCGGGCGGGGTGGTACCGGTACCCCTGGGCGGTTTCGGGGGAGTTGCGGTGGGTAGCCATACCGCATACGTGAGCCTGGACATCCGGGCGATCAACACCACGTCAGGCGAGATTATGCTGGCCGCCAGCGAGGAGGGGGCGGCAAACGCCACCGTGGGCGGGGTGGCTGCCTACGGGGCGGTCTTTGGCGGCGGCAAGACGGGCGGCGTGCTGGCCTCGGCAACCTACAAGGCAGTCACGAAAATAGTGCCCAGGGTCGTGGCCCTTAAGGGGATTGCCTCCCGGGCCAAAGCCGACGCAGTTTTTAATATCATCGACGGGGGAAGCGTGATGGTGGCGGTGGACGGCGGCGAAGGGGCCGGGATGGCCGTCGGCCAGTATTTGGCCGCCTTCGAGGAGGGGAAGGCCCTTAAGGATATGGCGGGCAACGTACTGGACGTTGAAAAAATCTACACCGCAGTCCTCGTCGTCAGGGAGGTTAAACCCCAGTACGCCCGGTGCGAAATAATAAGGGCCCTGAAGCCCCTGGCAAGGGGAGGGAAGGCGGAATTCCTGAAAGGAAGCCCCGAGGACCTTCCAATCGGGAAGTAACAGGACAAAAAGGCGGGAACGGGCCCCCCGCGCCGCCATGGGCGGGAGGCCCGTTTTTTTCCATTCCGCAAGTTTATTAATGTTTTACGCTCCTGATAGCCTTCTCCCCTCCGGCGCCGAGGTAGGCGGCTTTAATCTCTGGGTTGGCAAGGAGTTCCTGAGAGGGGCCGTCCATGACCATCTCCCCGGTCTGAAGGACGTAACCCCTGTCGGAGAGAAGGAGGGCCTGCCGGGCGTTCTGCTCCACCAGCAGAATGGTGACTCCCTCGTTATTTATCAGGCGCAGCTCCTTGAAAATATCCTTGATAATTATGGGCGCAAGCCCGAGGGATGGCTCGTCCAGGAGGAGTACCCTGGGCCTGGACATAAGGGCCCTTCCTATGGCCAGCATCTGCTGTTCGCCCCCGGACAGAGTCCCCGCGTACTGGCCTATCCGCTCCTTAAGCCTGGGGAAGAGGGTGAATACCCATTCAAGGTCCTCCCCGATGCTGCCCTGCCCTCCCCTGGGAAAGGCGCCCATCCGAAGGTTCTCCAGGACGGTGAGGGGGGCAAAAACCTTTCTCCCCTCGGGGCTCAGGGACACTCCCTGCTGCACCACCCTGTAGCTCCTGGAGTCAAGGAGCGAGCCGGACAGTCTTACTTCGCCAGCCTCCCGGCGCACCATACCCATGATGGCGTTCATGAGGGTGGACTTTCCGGCGCCGTTGGAGCCGATGACGCTCACTATCTCCCCCTCATAGACCTTCAGGGAAACCCCGGACAGGGCCCTGATTGCCCCGTAGCTCACGCGGAGATCCTTCACTTCGAGGAGGGGTTCTCTTTCCGTCGTCATTCGTCATCCTCCTCCTCTCCAAGGTAGGCCTTGAGCACTTCCGGATGGTTCTGTATCTCCCAGGGGGTACCCTCGGCGATCTTGGCGCCGAAGTTCATGCAGATTATCCGGGGGCAGATCTCCATCACCAGGTCCATGTGGTGCTCTATCACCAGGATTGTGAGGCCGAAATCACTGTGGATATCCTTTATAAGAACGTTCAGGGACGAAACCTCCTCGGCGTTCATCCCCGCCGCCGGTTCGTCCAGGAGAAGCAATTCAGGGTCCAGGGCCAGCGCCCTGGCTATCTCAAGCCTTCTCTGGAAGCCGTAGGGGAGGGTGCCCGCGGCCTGGTCCGCCCGGTCGGCCAGCCCTACCCTTTCAAGAAGACCCATGCTCTTCTCCCGGATCATTTTTTCTTTCTTTCTCCAGCTGCCCAGGTGGGTAATGCATTCAATAAAAGTGTAGGGAATGCGGTACTGGGCGGCTGTCATTACGTTATCGAGGGCGCTTGACCGCTGAAACAGCCTCAGGTTCTGGAAGGTTCGGGCAATACCCCTGTCCGTTATCTGGTGGGACTTCAGCCTTCCCAGGTCCTCCCCTTTAAAGCTGATTTCCCCTTCGTCAAGGCCGTACACGCCGGTCACGAGGTTGAAGATGGTGGTCTTGCCGGCGCCGTTTGGGCCCATGAGGCCCACCAACTCGCCCTTTTCCAGGCCGAAGGACATATTGTCCACGGCTCTCACCCCGCCGAAGTTTTTTGTTGCGCCGGAAAGTTGGAAGAAGGGGCTCATGAGGCTTTCCTCCGGAAGGGGGCCCTGACCCAGGAGATAAATTCGCGGTTGCCCATTATCCCCTCGGGACGAAGGACCATGATAATAACCAGCACCGCGCCGTAGATGAGCATCCGGTACTGGGAGATGGGCCTGAAAAGCTCGGTGATCAGGGTTATGACCGCAGTCCCCAGCAGGGAGCCGCTCATGGAGCCGAGGCCGCCGAAGACCACCACTGCCGTCAGCTCGGTGGACTTGAGCATATCGAACATGATGGGCTGAATGAAGGAGAGAAACCCTCCGAGAAGGGCCCCCGCCACTCCGCAGTAGAAGGCGGATATCATGAGGCTGAGCACCCGTACCCTTGCGGTGTTGAAGCCAAGGAGGGACGAGGCCACATGGTCGTCACGGCAGGCCTTGCAGGCCCGGCCGAAGCGGCTGTTGATCAGGTTGAACATGAAGATCGCCAACACCAGGAAGAAAGCAGCCACCACCGGAAGAGTGGTGTACGGGTCGATTCCGGGGTAGCCCCTGGCGCCCCTGGTGACGGACTGCCAGTTTTCAAGGATGAGTCTTATGGCCTCGCCGAGGCCGATGGAGGCAATGGCGTAGTAGTCGCCCATCAGCTTAAGGGTGGGAACGCCGATAAAGAAGGCCACCGCCACCGCCAGGAGGCCCCCCAGCAGGATGGCGGGAAGCCAGTGGACTTCGTGCTGCACGGTAAGAATGGCGGTAGTGTACGCCCCAAGGGCCATGTAGGCGGCGTGCCCAAGGGAGAAAATCCCCGT
Organism: Synergistaceae bacterium; assembly: GCA_012519165.1. Classification (GTDB taxonomy): domain Bacteria; phylum Synergistota; class Synergistia; order Synergistales; family Aminobacteriaceae; genus Aminivibrio. The sequence goes on along the minus strand of JAAYQT010000078.1, from coordinate 8,811 downwards.
AAAGCCCGTCAGGAGCGAAACTCCCATTGCGGCGATGCCGTTAATGCAGAGCAGTATAATAATACCTTCAGTATAGCCGGACATGGACTCACCTACACTTTCTCGCTCACGCTCTTGCCGAAGAGGCCCGTCGGCTTTACGAGCAGCGTGATCACGAGCAGGGAGAAGACGACCAGATCTCTCATCTGGCTCGAAATAAACCCTGCGGTGAGCATCTCCGCCAGGCCGAGAATAAGGCTTCCGATCACGGCGCCCGGCAACGATCCCAGCCCTCCTATCACCGCCGCCACAAAGGCCTTGATGGTGATGGCGCCCAGCTGGGGGTAAAGGGTGTAGCGAACCGACAGGAAGATGCCGCCCACTGCGGCGAGAAAACCTGCGACAAAAAAGACGATTGAGATGAGCAGGTTTACGTTAACTCCCATCAGGCCTGCGGTGCGAAGGTCGTAGGCAGCCGCCCGGATGGCGAGCCCCCATCTCGTCTTTGAAAGGAATAGTTGAAGGGCGCCCAGGAAGACCACCGCCGAGAGCAGCGAGATGAGGTCGAAGGCGCTGGTGGTAGCCAAGCCCATCACACTGACCGGAGTGGTGGGAATTACGGGGGGTAGGGCCCTGAATCTTCCCCCCACAATAATTACGAAAATATTTTCAATGACTATGTTCATTCCCATGGAGGCTATCAGGAGGTAGAGAGTAACGTTGGTCCTCTCCCGGATGGGCCTGTAGGCCAGCCTTTCGGTAAGGACTGCCGCAAACCCCGCTCCTATGAGGGCCAGCGCCCCCGCCGTCCATATCCCGGCGCCCAGAAGCCTGAGGGAGCCGTAACAGAAGTAGCCTCCGATGACAAGAAACCCGCCGTGGGCAAAATTGGAAAAGAGCAGGATAGAGTACACAAGAGAGTAGCCTACGGCAATAAGAGCGTAAACCGATCCCAGGGAAAGCCCGTTGATAATCTGCTGGATCAGCGTCGCCAAAGGCAGATCACCCCTTTCACGAGTTAGGGGGCGGAGTTAACCCGTCCCCGTTAATTTTTTGATCTCAGGCCGTTGACGCTGCGGAACGGAACTGCGGTTTCCGGCGGTCGCTCCCCGCCCGCCCGGGGGATTCCATCGTCTCCCGGGCAAAAATTTGTCACCTCCCGACACAAAATCATCTTTTAACCTGATTATACACCGGTCTCAGTTTGGGTACAATTTTTTATTAATCTTACCTCTCTGTCATGGCGGACTCTTCCGCAACAAATCGGACGAAGCTGCTGAAAAGGCCGGGCAGCCTGTCCAGGTAGAAGGGCAGGTGAATCCTTTCCCCCGCCTTGTGGTCGTCCTTGCCGATGGGGCCAAAGTTTACGGCAGGGATATCCAGGCATTTAAGCTCCTCCAGGGGAAACCGGTACTCGCTCCCCCACAGGGGCGTGTTTTCCGCCAGAAGGTCCAGGTCCGCCCCGTCGCCCTGGAAGCCAAAGTAGCTCAGGTCGATTATCCCGGAGAAGACCTCCGTGGTGGAGATGTGGAGTCCCGACCTCTCGCCCTCTGCCTTCAGCCTCTCCACAGCCCGGAGGATGGCCTTCTCCCCAATGGTCTCCCCCAGGTTCAGCCTGGGCGGGTAGTAGGGGGGCAAAAAACCTGTTACGATAAGGGGGCCTTTCTCTCCGGCGAGGTCGAGGAGGTGGTAGACAAGCTCCACTCCCCTTTCCCTCTTGTCCAGGTCCCCCGGCAGGGACTCCATGAAGCTTTTCACCGCTGCGTCAAACCCGGAAGTCTTCTCCCTGGCCCTTTGAACAAGCTCCGAAAATTCCATCACCCTGCCGACGGGCGGGGTAAAGTCCAGGCGCTCCCCCACCCTCTCGGCCAGGACGCGCCTCTGATGGGCAATCCGCCCTATGGCATCCTCCAGGGCTTTCCCGGCCGCCGCCTTCATCTCCTTCAGGACCATGGCCGGGGTCTTTTTGACCGTCAGCAGGTTGTAGTAGCTTATTGCACGCTCGGGAAGGGTTACGGAGTAGTTTTTTACCAGATCCCTGAACCGGAGGCAGGCCATGGGGGGCAGATTTACCCCCGCATGTTCCTCGGAAGTCCCGGCGGCGCCCTCCAGGATCAGGGCAAGGTTTGCCAGGATGAGGGAGGTGTTAAGCCCGTCATAGTAGTCGCACACGTGGGCCTCGTTGCCCACGCACAGGAAGAAGGGCATCATCTTGCCGATGGCCCCCAGGAAGACCATGCCCCCGGACCTCTCGGGCGTACCCATGGAGGGCTCGGCGCTCACCGCCGCCGCGTAGTCTATGCCCCACTCCTCCCTGAGCCTGATAAGCCACGGTAGACAGCCCCTCATGCCCGCAGACGTATTCTCCTCGTCGGGTACCCCCAGGAACAGCAGGTTTACGGGAAAGTCCCCCGCCCTTGCCGTCTCTGCCAGAAAGGCCATCATCAGGGCAATGCCGCCCTTCATATCGGAGACTCCCCTGCCGAAGAGGTACTCCCCGCTCTCAAGGTCGGCCCTGGCCTCGTCGGTAAGGTCCAGCTCCCCGGCCCTGGCCGTCAGCTCCCGGGGTGAGAAGGCCAGTTCCTTCAGGGGGCCGTAGGCCTCGGCGTCCACCACGTCGTAGTGGCCCGTGATTATTATGGTCTCCCTGACCTCCGGCCCCGCCCTGTAAAAGGCGGCCGCCCCGTGCCGTTCCAGCGGGTCTCCCTCCAGGGGCAGAAGGCGGAGGTGGGAGGGATTCTCCCTGAAATAGGCCTCGCCGGAGAACTTCTCCATTATCAGCTCGGCAAGGCGGTTTTCATGGCCCGAACAGGAGACGCTGGGCACGGATACCAGGTCCGTCAACAGGTTTAAAAGACTGTCCCGCTTTAATGAGAGCATACGGTCACTCATCCTCCTCAGCCGCCGCCCCCTCGGGCGGGGCGTTTCTCATTACAACGCCGATGGGTTCGGCGCTGTTGAAATTAAGGTTTATCCGGGGCATGGCAATAGAAATGTTATTATCCTCAAACAGGGAAATTAGCCGGAATCTCAGATCGCTGGCCACTTTCAGAGTGGAGGCGTTGGCCATGTCAATCCATGCGAAGAGGGTAAACTCCAGGGCATTGGGGCCGAAATCCCTGAAGACTGCAAAGGGGTCCGGCTTTTTAAGCACCCTTGAGTGATCCTCTGCGGCCTTTAAAAGTAGCTTTTCCACCTTGCGGACGTCGGAGCCGTAAGCGACCCCTACCTCAATTTTCAGCCGGATTTTTTGATCCATCAGCGACCAGTTTACGATTTTGTTATTTAAAAAATAGCTGTTAGGAATTAAGACGTCAATATTGTCGAAGGTCTTGGCCCTCGTGGACCGGGAGCCTATCTCCTCCACCGAGGCGAAGAGGCCGTCCACCTCTATGGTGTCGCCCGCTCTGATAGGCTTTGAAAACATGAGGATGAACCCGCTTATGAGGTTGTTGAAAAAGTTCTGGGCGCCGAAACCGATGCCGATGGCCAGGGCGCCTCCCAGGAAGGCGAAGGCCGTGAGGGGAATTCCCACCATGTCCAGGGCGGAGAGAATGAAAGCCCCCATGAAGATATAGAACAGGATCTGCTGGGTGGCTGTAACAGCCGACGAGTCCATGCCCAGCCTTTTAAGCAGGGTCCTCCCCAGAAAGGCCGTCAGCCTGCCGCTCAGGAAGAAGGCGGCGCCGAAAAGGATGATGGCCAGGGTGAGCTTGGCAATGGTCACCTCGAAGTCGTCGCCCGACCAAAGGGGGGTGTTCCAGAAGGCGAGGAAACGGTCCTTGCCGAAACGGGTAACCTGCTCGGCAATGCGCACTGCGTCAATCTTGTTGCCCAGCTCCGCCTGGAAGCGGTTATACTTGTTAAAGAGCTCCAGGAGCCTGGTGATGGAGCTGTTTGTTATCTGGATTGTCTGCTCCAGGGCCTCGATGCGCCTGTTAATTCTCGCCGTGGCGGCGTTATTGCCCTTTGCGTCTTCCAGGGCTTTTTGAGCGGTGAGTATCTCGGCCTGGATGGCGGCAATATTCCGGTGCTGCATCCGGAAAATGTTCTCAAGGTCCTTGATCCGGTCTCCCGCCGCGCTTCTGTAGTCCCATATCTCTTTGCCCGGAAGGCCGTCCCGGACGAGCTCGTATCTTATCTCCCAAATGCGGGCTGACTCCTCCAGAACCGTAAGCTCCTGTTCAGCCTGTTCAAGGGCCGCCTGGTTGTGTTTCAGCCAGGCCTCAAGCTCTGAAACTCCGGCCTCGGCCGTTTGCCGCTGCTGGTCGCTTCTTGCGGCGTTAAGCTCCCCCTGGGCCTTAACGAGGGAGTTTCTGAGTTTTTCGCGGTCTGCCCGTATGGACGCAACGGACTCCCGGGTTTTGGCTATCAGCTCCGACAGGGCTTCGATTTTTGCGTTCCGGTCGGCCTCGTCGTAGTGCAGGTTGTTCTTAACGGCTTCAATATCTTTTTCGAAAAGCTTTTTCTGGGACTCCAGGAAGGAGCGTCTCAGCCTGTTTGCCTCCAGGCTTGTTTTCTGGAGGCGCACTGAGACGTCGGCCGCCTCAAGCTCGGCTTCCGCCTCCCTCAGCCGGTACTCCTTGTCCGCCGTCTTTCCGTCGGGGGTCAGAATTTCGGCTCGGATGTCCTCTACTTTTGTCTCCAGCATGGAGATGATTTTAGGAAGATTTTCCAGGGAGCTCTCGGCCAGCTGGATGGACGAGGACACGGATTTCAGCCTCTGATCCACGCCCTCGTATTGATTTCTTATCTCCTCGTAAAAGGAGAGATTGTAGGGCGGGCTCTCCTTAACCAGGGATTTTCCGTCGTGTTCGGCAGCTTCGGCGGCCTCTTTTTTTGCCTGTTCAAGGTTTTCAATGGCCGCCCTGTACCTTGAGTAGACGTTTTGCGCCGACCCCAGGGCCACGGTAACTTTTCTGAGCATCTCCGACTCCAGGCCGTCGTCGCTTTGAATGCTCTCTCTCTGTTTTATGTAGAGATCCATCTCTTTTTGAATCTCTTCAATCCTGTCCTTTATCTCGTCCTTTCCCAGAGGATAGATCCGCTCCTCTTTTCCGCCTCCTGCCGGCGCCTCTGCGGAAGCGGCCTGCGGGGGCGTCTCTCCGGGGGCTGGAAGGGGCGGCGGCGCCAAGACCGCCGCCAGAACGAGAATAAAGACAAACGCCCCTTTTGCCAAAAGTTTAAGCCGTCCTTCAGTCAAGGCAGGCACCTCCATAAATTCAACCGCTGGATACGCAAACGGGGCGGGAGACGGTCCCCGCCCCTGACTGCGCTGAAGGTATGAAGCTACTCCGGGAAGAGCTCCTTCATAATATCCGAAACATGAACCATTTTATCCACCCTGGTTACGTTTGAGCCGCAGAAGAAGAGCCCCTCCTCCCAGTTGCCCCTGAAGGCGTCAATCAGCGCCTGGGCAATGCAGAAGGTCTCCCTTTCGGATTTGTAGCGGCAGTGGGTGAGGCAGTTGGCGATGCAGGGTTTGCTCTCCACTACGCCCTGCAGGTATTTTTCGACGAAGGGGGAACGCAATACCCGGCCCGGAAGCCCTGCGGGGCTTTGAATGAGGACTACGTCATCCGCCCGGGCGTCGATATAGGCCTGCTTGAAACGGTCTGCGGCGTCGCCCTCGAAAGTGCAGGCAAATCTTGTGCCTATCTGCACGCCCTTCGCCCCCAGCCCGAAGGCCCATTCCATGTCTTTTTTGTCCCATATGCCGCCTGCGGCAATTACGGGGATGTCTTTCCCCAGTTCTTTGGCGACGAACTCCACCAGTTCGGGGACTACTTTTTCCAGGGAGAAGGCGTCGTCGTCCACCTGTTCCATCTTCAGAACCCCAAGATGGCCCCCGGCGTACCTGGGGGTCTCCATGACGAAGCCGTCGGGGACTTTGCCGTAGGTCTTCTCCCACCGCCTGGCAATGAGGCTTGCCGCCTTCACCGAGCTGACTATGGGCACCAGGGCCACGTCGGGGTAGTCCTTTGCGTACTCGGGCAGCCTGAGGGGGAGTCCCGCCCCGGATATGATCACGTCTACGCCGCCCTCGCAGGCGGACCTTACGTGCCGGTCGTAGTCGGTAAGGGCCACCATGCAGTTTACCGCGATGACCCCGGATGGGCCCGCAATCTCCCGGGCCTCCTTGATTCCCTCTTTTACTGCAATCTGGTTTGCCTCGAAGTAGTTTTTGCCGTTGTAGTATGGGGTGTTGCATGCAAGGCCCACGCTTGCGATGGTACCTATGCCGCCGCATTTTGCCACGTGGCCTGCGAGTTTGGGGCCGGATATGGCTACCCCCATTCCTCCCTGTATCAAAGGATACCGGGGCTGATGTTTTCCTATTTTCAAGACCGGAAGTTGGTTCAAAAGGCTCTCTCCTCTTCAAATGTACTCCCGTCGCCCCGGCCTCGGCCGGAATCGGCGGTTTGACCGCTTTACCATAAAGCGCCGTTCCGACGCTATTCTATCCCATCTTCATCCATTCAATCAAGGAAGAAATGGCGCGCGGCAGGATTCGCCCCAAAAATCCGCCGCCGCCCCTGCCGCCGAATGATATAATAAAATTGGTTTAATTACAGATAAAGAACGGGGTGGTCGAATGTTTAAGGGCCGCAGGTTTTTGATTTTTGCAGCAGCAGCGCTCTTCCTGGCCGTAACGGCAGGACGGGCCGCAGCCTGGCGGGGGGCAATGAAGTGGAGCTACGACGCGCAGAATAACGTGACCGGGGCTCCGACGGCGGTGCAGGGCAAGGTGATAATCGGGGACAGCGAGGGCAGGCTGACGGCCCTTGACACGGCGACGGGGAACCCTGTCTGGACCTTCGAAGCCGGAGGGACCATTAACGGCGCCCCGGCCCTGTCCGGTTCTACCCTTTTCTCAGGGGGCATGGACGGCGCCCTCTCGGCGGTAAACCTTGAAACCGGCGCCCTTCTGTGGCAGTTTAACCCATCGGAGCAGTACACCCCCGGCTCCATATGGGGTTCGCCGGAGGCGGGAGGGGGCCGCGTATACTTCAACAGCGCCGACGGCAAGGTCTACGCCCTTAACCCTGCGTCGGGGGACGTGGTATGGACCCATGACACGGGCAGGGAGCTGCGGTCATCTCCTGTATACAGCGACGGCTTGGTCTTTGTGGGGACTTACGAAGGCCTTTTCCTGGCGCTGAACGCCGAAACGGGAGTGAAATCCTGGGGCGGGGGGAGCGGCGGCCCGCTTATCACCGCCGCTGTCTCCGGAGGCGTGGTGTATTTCGGCAGCTGGGACGGGGTTCTGCAGGCGGTAAAAATCCACAAAGTGCTCCCCCTGTGGAAGTACAACGCCGGGGAGTCCATAACCACAAAACCCCTGGTTGCAGAGGGGAAAATCTTTTTCGGCACAGAGAAGGGGAAGATGGTAGCCATCGACGCCGAAACTGCAAAACTCGCATGGGAATTCCCCGTACAGGGCGGAATTAGCTCAAGCCCCATCCTCCACGAAGGCATGATCTTCTTCGGAAGCAACGGGGGCGTCCTTTACGCCCTTAACGCCGCCACCGGGGCGGAGGTTTGGAAATTCCAGTCCGGCGGCGAGATTACGGCGTCGCCCGCAGCGGCGGAGGGAGTCGTTTATTTCGGCAGCGCCGACGGTAAAGTATACGCCTTCGAGTAAAGGGTACGGCTGGAGGTATTGTAATGGAGGGGACTCAAAACAAAACGACGGAGACGGATTGTCGGGAAGATCTTGAAATTCGAATCGGAGAGCTGGGGGAGGCCCTTCGGAGGGCGGAGGAGAGCGCAAAAAACAAAAGCGCCTTTATGGCCAGCCTCAGCTACGAGATACGAACCCCCCTCAACTCCATAATCGGCGTGGCCGGCCTTTTCCAGGGGACAAGGCTCGACCTTGAGCAAAAAAAATTCGTGGAGATGCTTTCCTCCTCGGCCAAAGACCTGCTCGGCCTGGTGGAGGAGCTTCTTGATCTGTCCCTCATCGAGACGGGGAGGATTACCCTTAAGAACGACCCCTTCCCTGTCAGGGCCATCTGCTCCAGGACAATCCACCCCATGGCCGTTTCGGTTCAGGAGCGCAGGCTCTCCCTTGAGCTGCGGGTAGACCCCGGGGTTCCGGAGTACTTGAGGGGCGACGGGGCCAGGCTTGCCCAGATCCTCAGAAACATGGTGGGCAACGCCATTGCCTTCACTCCCAAGGGAACGGTCTCGGTGAGGGTTTTTCTGGAGGAGGAGACAGACGCTTCAGCAGTTCTGGTCGTTCAAGTGACCCACCCCTTCGAAAAAGACGGAAACGGAAAAGAGAGGGGAGAGATTTCGCCTCGCCCCGGTTCCGGCGACGGGGAATCCCTCCGGAGCTCAGGCATGGACCTGCTTATTGCAGAGGGAGTGGCGGCCTCCATGGGGGGCGGCGTCACAGTTTCCGGCCTGAAGCCGGGGGAGAGGTCAATCTTCTTCCGGGCGTCCATGGAAAAAATCCTCCCCGAGGAGGAGAGCCGGCCTGCCGCCACAGCCGCTTCCCGCCCGGGCGCAGGGTCCCTCCCCGACGCTCTGTCCATAATGGTGGTGGACGACAATAGATTCAACCGGAGCCTTACAAGGACCATATTGCGGAAGATGGGCGGCCCGGACTGGAAAATATCCCTGGCCGAAGGCGGCCGGGAGGCCCTTGCCCTCATGGAGGAAGAGAGGCCCGACCTGATTCTGATGGACGTTCAGATGCCGGAGATGGACGGGCTGGAGTGCGCCCGGACAATCCGGGACAGGGAGTCCAGGGCGGGGCAAAAACCGGTGGCTATAGTGGCCATGACGGCCTACGCCATGGAGGGCGACAGGCAGAAGTGCCTTGAC
>JAAYQT010000077.1 GCA_012519165.1 Synergistaceae bacterium | reverse complement strand
TTGCCATCGACGGCTTTGCCGTAGTGTGGCTTGTTCTTATTCTTTACGTCACGGCCCAGCCCTTCTGGGCGGGGCTCCGGTCGCCGGAGACCTTCTTCCGGGAGTGGTTTTTCTTCGCCTCCCTGTGGCTGGCCTATGTACTGGCCTGCAGGGAGACGGGGAGAGGCTTCCTCGGGGCCGTAATGTGGGGCAGCCTGGTAAACTGTGCAGTCAGCGTAGTCTTCGCCGAGCTCCAGGTGAGGGGCGCCGACCTTCCTTTCTTCATCCTGCCCACGCCGGGCTACTACATTGCCAACACCGGCCAGCAGAACATGCTTGCCCTCTGGCTCGCCGTCGGCGGCCTGAACGGCGCCTTCCTGATAGTATCCGGGGGGCGAAAGGGGTTCGGGGGAGGCGTCCCTGCCGCGGGGCTCACCGCAGTTGTCTTCTGGGGGCTTATATCCACCACCAGCCGCTCGGGGATCCTGGCATTTTTAACCGGCCTGGCGGTCCTTTCCTGCTATTACCTCAGAAACCTGGGCCGGGAAAATCTTCCCCGGGTTGCCGCCGCCGTCCTTCTTTTCTGCGGCGTAGCGGGGCTTAACCTCTTCTTTAACGAGGGCCGCTGGGGAATTTTAATGCACAAGATGGAGAACGTGCTGGAGGACCCCCTTTCCATCGCCAACCGGGACAGTATCTGGGCCACGTCGTGGACCATGTACGCCGAACGCCCCCTGAAGGGCGTGGGCCTTGGCCAGTACAAGTGGCACTACCTGGACGCCCAGCGCGAGATGCTTAAGCGTTGGCCCGGCATGAAGTGGCAGTACACTCACTGGGCCCACAACGAGTTTCTGCAGTTGTTTGCCGAAACGGGAACGGTCGGCGGACTCCTTTTGGTCTTCCTGTGGGTCTGGTGGGGCTGGGGCGCTTTTTCCGCCTTTCTCCGCAAAAAGAAATGCTCCCCCGGCGCCTTCTGGGGAAGCTCCATGGCCGCCCTGTTCCTGTTCAACGCCCTGTGGACCCGCCCCTTCCACCGGATAGAGATAGTCCTTTGGCTGTCCCTGGCCTTTGCCGCCGCCAACAGGGAGATGCTGGACGCCCTGTTTCAGCCCCCTCCCCCGGAGGACTTCGAAAAGGGGGGCAGGCTGATAGGGGCCGTAGCCGCCGCCGTCTGCGCCCTGGGCCTGGTCTACTTCGGCCTGGGAGCGAGGGGGGACAGGCTTTTACGCCTTGCCTCGGATGAAGAGGATCCGGCCGGGAGGGAGGCTTACATCGAAGGCGCCCTATCCAGCCTCATGGTCAGGGATCTGGCCGAGAAAGAGAGGGCCTATAACCTGATCTTCACAGGCAGGGAGAACAAGGACCCAGAAATGATCTCAGAAGGGCTTAACGATCTTATGGCCTATTTCGGCAAACAGCCCCACGTCCGGGAACTGACCTATCTTAAAGACTGGAGCCGCCGCCTGGAAAACGAGCCCCTCTACGATATGCTGAACTCTTACGGAGGCCCGGCTTCAGGGGAGCCCCTTCAGAAAGAATAAAAAAGAGCGGGGACGAGACCCCGCTTTTTTAAAATTGCGCCGGAGCGGCGGGGGTGCGGGAAATTTACCGGGACTGTCCACCTTTTTTGACCTTTGGTGTAAAATCTACTAAAAGCGAAAGGCGGTGATTGCCGTGCTGCTTCGAAAGGAATTTACCTTCGACGCCGCCCACAACCTGGTGGAGTACCACGGGAAGTGCGAGCGGCTTCACGGACACACTTACAAACTTGCGGTAATTTTGAAGGGCAAACCTGATAAAGAGGGCATGATCATCGACTTCTGCGAGGTGTCGTCCCTCGTAAAAGAGAAGGTCGTCTCCAGGCTGGACCACAGCTATATCAACGATATAATCCCCCAGCCCACTGCCGAATACATTGCCATGTGGGTATGGGAGCAGGTGGAGGAGCCGTTGCGGCGGCCCAACTGCGAACTGTGGGCGGTGGAGGTGTGGGAGACGGCCACCAGCTGCGCAACCCTTACCCGGGAGGACATGGAAGATGCGTGACGTCCAGGGGGAGAGGGACGACAGGCGCATTGCCATAGACAGGGTAGGCGTGGGCAGCGTCTCCTACCCCATAGTGGTCCTGGACCAGAAGGATAACTACCAGCACACGGTGGCGTCCGTTTCCATGTCCGTATCCCTTCCCCACGACTACAGGGGCGCCCACATGAGCCGCTTCATAGAGGTGCTCAACGAGTTTCAGGGCAAGGTCACCATCGGCGCCATGGAGCTAATTGCCGAGCACCTCAGAACGGTGCTGGACGCCTCGTTCGCCGAGATAAAATTCTCCTTCCCCTACTTCATCTCGCGAAAGGCCCCCGTAACCGGCCTGGCGAGCTTCACCAGGTACGACGTCTCCTTTACGGCCGTTAAGGGAGAGTCGTGCTTCGACCTGGTCACGGAGGTGTCCGTCCCCGTCCAGACCCTGTGCCCCTGCTCTAAAGAGATCTCCGAGGACGGCGCCCACAACCAGAGGGCCTTCGTGACGGTGGCAGTCCGGATGGAGGGGCTTGTCTGGATAGAAGAACTGGTGGATATTGCCGAGCGGAACGCCTCTGCCCCGGTCTACACCCTTCTCAAACGGGAGGATGAAAAATTTGTCACCGAACAGGCCTACAACAACCCCCGCTTCGTGGAGGACGTTCTCAGGGACACTGCCCTGGCCCTGGAGGCGGAGGAGCGGATAACCTGGTACAACATTAAAGTTGTAAGCAACGAAAGCATACATAATCACGACGCCTTTGCGTCCCTGAAGCGCAATAAAAAAGAGGGCGCGCAATGAAAGTAGTCTTCTGGGGAAAGGAGTTTTCCCGCCTTAAGGAGACCCTGGAAAGAAACCTTGAGGGCCGCGAAGTAGTTATTGCGGACGTAGGCGACGACTCCGCCCTGGCGGAGGCCGGGATGCTCGTGGTGCGGCCGGTTACGGTGGACGACAGGCTGCTTTCAAAGGCCCCCCGGCTGAAGCTTGTTCAGCAGTGGGGCGCCGGCGCCGAGGGAATTGACGTAGAGGCCTGCCGCCGCAGGGGAATCTACGCCTGCAACGTGCCCTCCATAGGGATGGGCAACGCCGAGGGCGTGGCGGAGGTGGCTTTGCTGCACATGCTCATCCTGGCGAAGCGCCTCTTCCGGTCCAGGGAGAAGCTTATGGAGGGCAAGGTTTACACCCCTCCGGGGATTACGCTGTGGGGCAAGACGGCCTGCGTCATCGGCCTGGGGAACGTGGGAAGGACCATCGCCTCCAGGCTTAAGGCCTTCGGAATGACGGTCAGGGGAGTCAACCGCACCCCCCCCGGGGACGGGGAGGCATGGGGGGTGGACGAATACTTCCCCCTGTCAGGGCTTAAAGACGCCGTAAAGGGCGCCCGTTTTGCCGTAGCCGCCCTGGCCCTTGCGCCTGAAACCGAAGGGCTGCTGGACGGGGATTTCTTCAGCGCCATGGACGGGGACGCCTTTTTCATTAACGTGGCCAGGGGCGGGATTGTGAGCAGGGACGCCCTCCTCGAAGCCCTGGACGGGGGCAAAATCGCGGGGGCGGGGCTCGACGTGCTCTGGGAGGAGCCCCACAGGACCGACGACCCCTTCCTCACCCACCCGAAGGTTTCCGTTACCCCTCACATAGGCGGGGTTAACGACGCCGCCATGGAGGGCACGCTCCGGTTTATCGCCCAAAACGCCGCCCTGGTGGCGGAGGGGCGGGAGCCCATGGGAAGGCTTGATAAAAAAGACAGGGGACGGCGGCGGGATCCTTGAAGGAGGCCGTAAACACCCTGTTCCGGAAAGTTTTATACTTCTCCGCAATTCTCGTTATCGCGGTGGGGGCGGTAAACGCCTACTTTCTGTGGTGGGAGCTCCGGGAGTCCCAGAACCCGGACCTGGTGGCGGCGGTGTCCTATACCCATGCCGACAGGATTCCGGCCAGGGCCATCCTGTTCTGGAGGGAGGAGAAAGTGCTCTCAAAGTGGGCCGGAACGGTCTCCTACCCCTCAATCTTTCCCGGAAGGGTTGCCAGGGGCGATACGGTAGCGGTGGTAGACGGCCCTGCCGGGAAGATGGCAGTGAAGGCGGAGAGGGCCGGTTATTTTTTGCCCGCCCTGGACGGCGCCGAGGGCGACTGGACCTATTCCGCCCTCTGGGGCGGCATGGATCCCCTGCCTAAAGCCCCGAAGGCGGAATTTTTTGCCCCGGGGACCCGGGTGGAAAAAGGTTCGCCGGTGGGAAAGCTGGCGCCCCAGCCCCAGGAGCTCCGGTGCATTCTCTACGCAGACGCCGCCCCCTCCCTGGCCCGTGACATCAGAAAAGGCTTTGTCCGGGTGAAGACCAGGGCGGACGAGTGGCCCCTGAGGGCCGAGGTCCGGGCGGCAAGGTTCCGGGAGTCCAAGGTAAAGCTCTACCTTACCCTGCCTTTCTTCCCCTCGGAGCTGATCTCATCCAGGGAGCTGTCCCTCATCCTGGAGGCGGGTGAGAAGACGGGGGTGGCCGTGCCGGAGTCGGCGGTTACCATCCGGGGCGGAAAGCTGGGGGTTCTGATGGTGGACGACGGCGTTCATTTCAAGGAGGTTAAGGGCGCGCCCGCCGACGAGGGCAGGTTTTTCATCACAGAGGGGCTGAGGCCCGGACAGATAGTCGTCCTTAATGCCCAGAGCGGAAAGGAAGGGAAAATCCGTCTATGGTAAACAGTATAAAAGACAACCTGGAAAGGATCAGGGAAGAGATAAGAAGGGCCGCCGAAGGCTGCGGCAGGCGGGAGGAGGATATTCTTCTCGTGGCCGTCACCAAGACCCGTACAATTGACGAGATAAAGACGGCCGCGTCCCTGGGCGTAGTATCGGTGGGTGAGAACAGGGTGCAGGAGCTGGCCGAAAAGCGGGCCCTGTGGCCGGAGGGCGGTTCTTTGCAGTGGCGGCTCATCGGCCACCTTCAGCGGAACAAGGCCAGGAGGGCCCTGGCGGTCGCCGGCACAGTGGACTCTCTCGACTCTCCCCAGCTGGCCTCAGCCCTTTCCAGGATTGCTGCGGAGGAAGACAGGAAGATTCCGGTTCTCATCGAAGTTAACACCTCGGGGGAGGCCTCCAAGCACGGCGTGAAGCCGGAGGAGGCTGCGGGCTTTCTTGAGTGGACGCTGGAAAACTGCCCCTCCCTGACGCCGGAGGGTTTTATGACCATAGGCCCCCTGGGCGGCGACGAAAGGGAGGTAAGGCGGGCCTTTGCCCTGCTCCGGTCCATCGGCGGGGAAGCCAGGGCCCGAACGGGGCTTGCCCTCCCCGAGCTTTCCATGGGCATGAGCGGTGATTTTGCCTGGGCGATAGGCGAGGGAAGTACCATGGTGCGCATAGGATCTTCAATCTTCGGCCCCAGGGGCTAATGAGGCGGAGGGATATAATGCTTGAACGGCTCATGTCGCTGCTGGGCCTGGTGGACCCGGACGACAGCGAATATGACGACTACGGGGAGGAAGAGTTCAGCCCCGAACTGGCGGAGAGGGAGGAGCGGGTGCTTCGGCCCCCCCGGGGGGAGTCGGAGCTGATTATCTTCCGGGGCGCCGCAGGCCAGGACAGAAAGGAAGAGCTCGGCGAAGCCCTGAGAAAGGGAAAGATGATTATTGCCGACCTCAGGGGGATGGAGCGGGAGAGCGGGCAGAGCCTGCTGGACTTTCTTTGCGGGGCCGCCTTCGCAAACAGGGGCGCCGTGCTGAGGGTGGCCGGGGGAATTTTCCTGGCGTCGCCCAGGAAGACTATGATAGAGGAGTGGGAGGACGAAAATGGCGCCTGAGCTTTTGACCGCCAGGGAGATAGAGAGCAAGTTTTTTTCCAGGGGCATGAGGGGTTACTCGGTTAACGAAGTGGACGAATTTCTCGACCGGGTGGCGGAGGATAT
>JAAYQT010000076.1 GCA_012519165.1 Synergistaceae bacterium | reverse complement strand
TCCTGCGACGGCGTCTGCGAGGGGTACAGGGGGATGCACTTCATCCTCCCCCAGCGGGAGGTAATTGCCGACTCCATCGAGCTGGTGGCGGAGGCTCACCACCTGGACGGCCTGGTGCTGATAGCCTCCTGCGACAAGATTGTGCCGGGCATGCTCATGGCGGCGGCGAGGCTCGACATCCCCGCAATCATGATTACCGGCGGCCCCATGCTCGGCGGCGTGGAATTCGACGGCCGCAAGAGCGACGAGACCTCCATGCACGAGGCCCTCGGCATGGTGATGTCGGGCCGGATTACGGAGGAGGAGTTCAACGCCCTGGAAAACCTCTGCGCCCCCACCTGCGGGTCGTGCTCCTTCTTCGGCACCGCAAACACCATGTGCTGTCTTGCGGAGGCCCTGGGAATGACCCTGCCGGGGTCGGCCCTCGTGCCCGCAGTCCACTCAGAGCGGCTCCGCCTGGCGTGCCAGACCGGCGAGGAGGTCTGCCGAATGGTGAAGGACGGCCTTACCGCCCGAAAGATACTAAACGCCTCGTCCATCGAGAATGCCGTGCTGGCCACCCTTGCCATGAGCGGCTCCACCAACGCCGTAATGCACCTGGCCGCAATCGCCGCCGAGGCGGAGGCCGGCGCGGACGTGATGGAGCTCTTCTCCCGCCTGGGCCCCGTCACCCCCCAGATAGTGCGCATAAACCCCGCGTCCAAATGGAACACGGAGGACTTCTGGATGGCCGGGGGCATCCCCAAAATGCTTAAGCGCATGCTGCCCATAATTAAAGGAGAGGCCCTCACCTGCACGGGCCGCACCGTGGAGGAGAACGTGTCGAGCTACGCCTTCCCCTTCCCCGACAACGACGAGGTGATGAAGACCCTGGACGAGCCCTTCTCGCCCCAGGGCGGAATTGCGGTGCTCAAGGGCAACCTCGCCCCCGACACGGGCGTCACCAAGCCCGGCGCCATCGACCCCTCCCTCCACGTATTCACCGGCTCGGCAAAGGTCTTCGACAGCGAGGACGACGCCAACGAGGCCATCCTGGCCGGAAAAATCAGGGAAGGGGACGTGGTGGTAATCCGCTACGAGGGTCCCAAGGGAGGCCCCGGAATGAGGGAGATGTACCGGGCCATGAAGTACCTCTACGGCATGGGCCTCAACAAGAGCACCGCCCTTGTCACCGACGGCAGGTTCTCCGGCACCAACAACGGCTGCTTCGTGGGACACATCTCCCCCGAGGCGGCAGAGGGAGGCCCCCTCGCCATAGTAAGGGACGGCGACAAGATAACCATCGACGTGATCGGGGGCAGGCTCCACCTCCACCTGACCGACGGGGAGATAGAGGAGCGGTTCAAAACCTGGGAAAAACCCGTCCCCAAGATAACAAAAGGCCACCTGGCCCTCTACTCAAAACTGGCCTCTTCGGCGGCAAAGGGAGCGATAGTAAGGGCGTAGAGGATGAAAATCCCTGAAAATATCAGAAATTTCTCTTGACGGAAATTTTGTTCACACGTATTATGTGTATGAAGGGGGATGGGGCATGAAAAATATTACTCTATCCATGGATAAGGAGATGCTACGCCGGGGAAGGGACTATGCCAGGCGCCATAATATTTCCTTTAATGCCTTGGTCAGGCGCCTGGTAGAACAGACAGTATGCGAGGACTCCACCCAGTGGATTGATGAGACCTTTTCGCTGATGGATGATGCAAAAGCGTCTTCCGGGGGCAAAAAGTGGAGCAGAGACGAGCTGCACCGTGATTAAGAGCAGAATTTTTTTGGACACGAATATCCTGGTATATACATTGGATAATCATGATAGTGAAAAACAGCACAGGGCAAGAAGGATTGTAAAAAATGTAATTGAATGTGACTTCCCTGTTATTTCGACTCAAGTTATCCAGGAATTTTACAGTGCGTCTGTAAAAAAACTGGGAGTTGATCCGCTGGTTGCGAAAAATATTGTCCATAGCCTTGGCAGGATGGATATAATCTCCGTTGGCCTTGATAACATTGAGCAGGGGATTGACATAAGCATAGTGTACTGTCTTTCGTTTTGGGATGGGCTTATCATTGCATCGGCGGAAGCGGCAAACTGTTCGCTACTTTTCTCCGAAGATTTAAATGATGGACAGATTATCAGGGGAGTGAAGATTGTAAATCCTTTTCTCCACTCATGAGCTTCAAAGAGTACAGGAGAAAAAAGGGAGCATTTATTATGCAAAAAAACATGACAGCGCTTCTGGGCCAGATTGCCCTCGGAGAAGATTCGGTTCTTGAACTGAAGAAAGTCTCCTTCTCAGGTGAAAAGGTTGCAGGCCCTCACAGGGATGCCATGGCCGATGAACTGGCCGCAATGGCCAACACTGTTGCCGGGGTAATTGTGCTTGGAGTTGACGACATCTCCAGGGAGATTCAGGGGATTCCGCGCGATAAGCTCGACCTGGTAGAGAGCTGGCTGCGTTCCATCTGCAACGACCTGGTAGACCCGCCCCTTGACTGTATTATCCGCAAACTGGCGGTCAAGGATAATAGAGGCGCAGATAAAATGATCATTAAAATCGAAGTGCCCCGCAGCCTCTTCGTACATAAGAGTCCCAATGGGTATTTTCGCAGGATTGGAAGTTCAAAAAGAGAGATGAAACCTGATATGCCGGCCCGGCTTTTCCAGCAGAGGAGTCAGGCCCGCCTCATTCGTTTTGACGAGCAGATCGTCCCCGGGGCAAATCTGGAAAACCTTAACCCTAAGCTCTGGAATCGCTTCAGAACAGTTATTTCGCCGGAGGATGATCTGGAGTTCCTTTCAAAACTTAAGCTCATTGCCAGGGATGAGGACGGCTCCATGCGCGCTACAGTGAGCGGCGTCCTGATGGCGTCCGACACGCCGGAACAGTTTTTGCCGAGCGCATTTATTCAGGCAGTCTGCTACCTGGGGACAGACCGGAATTCGGCCCGGCAGGTGGATTCAAAAGATATCACAGGCCCCCTTGACGTGCAGATCCGGGAGGCCTGCAAGTTTGTCGTAATGAATATGAGGGTTTACGCCATTAAGGCTCCTGCCAGGATCGAGACCCCCCAGTTCTCCCTGAACGCAGTCTTCGAGGCGGTTGCCAACGCAGTAGCTCACAGAGATTACTCGATCTACGGCTCGAAGATACGCCTTCACATTTTTTCCGACAGGCTGGAGCTTTTCTCCCCCGGCGGCCTCCCCAACACCATGACGGTGGGGAGTATTTCCGAGCGCCAGTCCACCAGGAACGAGCTGGTCAGCTCGCTGCTCGCCCGGTGCAGAATGAACGTGGACGCGCCGGGCAGCAAGCGCAGCTACATTATGGACAGGAGGGGGAGGGCGTTCCAATTATAATTTCAGAAAGCGAGGAGCTTTCCGGCAAGAGGCCCGAATATGCCCTTCTGGACGATTCCGAGCTTAAGCTTACGATTTTTGCCGCCCCGTCGCCCCACGGGGAGGTCCGCTGACGAGGCGGCTGACCTTTTTCCCTAAACTTTCGTCCCCATTCTGTAGGCCCGGTCCAGGGCCTCTTTGTTTTCCTTGACGGGGTTTGCCCTGGCGCTGACGGCCAGGCTTCCCTTGAAGTCCATGCCCAGGTAGTCGCATATCTCCTTAAGGGTGTTTTCGCACAGGGCGGCGCCGGAGTTTGGGTCCGCGCCGTTGTAGGTGGTAAGGAAGTACATGGCCTTGCCGTTGAAAAGGCTGTAGTCCATGGCGTAAATTCTGTCCATCATCACCTTGGTCTGGGCGGGCATGGACCACCAGTAGACGGGGAAGGCGTGGACGATGACGTCCGCATCCTTAAGGGTTCCGTAGAGCTCCGTCATGTCGTCGTCGTGGACGCACTTGCTTGTGCCCACGCCGTCCACTTTGCAGAAGCGGCAGCCGTTACAGGGCGTGATGTCTTTCTCGTGAAGCCAGACGGCCTCCACCTCGTGCCCTTTGGAGGCGGCCCCGTCGGTAAAAGCTTTGAGCAGGGCGGCGGTGTTGCCGTCCTTTTTGGGGCTTCCCAGCAGCGTTAGTATCTTCATTTATCGGTCACTCCTCGTTTAATTTTCTGCAGTCGGGCGCAGCCCTTAGTCTGAGTCGGGGTTTTCGTGCGTCTCCGAATAGAACCCGAAGCCCGCCTCTTCCGCCAGCTGCGCGAAGAAGCTAAAAATCGCCCGGGCCTCGTCTGCGCCGAGGAAGGAGAACTGGTTGTTTGCGGCGTAAATTTTTTCGCCGGAGGCGTACTCTGCCCGGAGCATCTCCCCCATGCCGGGGGGAAGGCCGTTTACAAAGACGTCGATTCCGTTGTGCCGTGCCAGGTTGTGTCCTTCAATCACGGCCTGGAGGGCCTCCAGGGATGAGATTGGCGCGGCGAAGTCCAGCTGGAAGGCGCCGTCCGAGCCCTCGCCCCAGCCCCTGCACCGGACGGCTCCGTCCTCATGGGCAAGGCTGAAGCTGCACATTTCGTACCCCGGAACACCGCCATCGTACTCGAATGCCGCCAGTTCTTTTGATTCTATGGCTTTTGGCGCGTCGGGGTTCGACAAGTCCCTGAGGGCGCCCGGCGCTTCTTCGTACTCTTTCATACCCTCCGCCGCCCTTTCGAACAACCCGCAGAATGCAGCCGCTGAAATGAAAAGCAAGGCGAGGGAGGCTGCCGGCCATGTCGTTTTTTTAAAAGTTTTCATGGATTTTGCACCCCTTTGCCGCCCCGTTTTATGGGCGAAGGCCATGGGATTATCTCCAATGCCGAAGCGGTTGTCAAGAAATAACGGGCTTTAAAATCTAATTTGGACTATAAATTGCAAATTTACAATTTTAATAGCTGCCACTTTCCCCCCTTGCATTATTGAAAAACGGGTTTATAATACACCGATAAATAAACAAATTTTCAATTGAAAGGCTGGAGAGAAACATGAAGAACACGTTTAAAACCCTTTGCGCCCTTGTAGTAGTGCTGCTGGTTGCCGGAGGCGCTTCGGCGGCCGTAACTTTGAAGCTGGCCAACGCAGGCCCCGCCGACCCGGAGGACCGCACTGTAATCGCGGTAAACCTGCTTAAGAACCACGTGGAGAACAAGACGGGAGGGTCGGTTACCATCGAGGTCTTCCACGCATCCCAGCTCGGCAACGAGAAGGAGATTATGGAGGGTCTCAAGATGGGTACCATCGAGCTCGGCACCATTACCACCGGCCCCATCCCCACCATCTTCAAGCCCATTATGGTTTTCGACATCCCCTACCTGTTCCCGAGCCAGGTGGTGGCGTGGGACGTGCTCGACGGCCCCTTCGGCAAGAAGCTCATGGAGGAGATGCGCAAGGCCACGGGAATACGCACCCTGGCCATCAGCGAGAACGGCTACCGCCACTTTGTCACCAGTGACAGGCAGGTTAAGTCGGTGGCGGATATGAAGGGACTGAAGATCCGCACCATGGAGAACCCCGCCCACATGAAGATGGTGGAGTCCCTGGGCGGCGCCCCTACCCCGGTGGCCTTCGGCGAGCTTTACATGGCCCTGCAGCAGGGCGTGGTGGACGGGTGCGAGCTCCCGGTCACCCTGACCAACAACGGCAAGTACTACGAGGTGCAGAAGCACACCATCATGGACGGCCACCTCTACAACCCCATGATCCTCTTCGTAAACGACAAAGTGTGGGAGAAGCTGAGCCAGGCGGAGAAGACGGCCCTTTACGAGGGCGCCCAGCTGTATAACATCGCCCAGAGGTCCATCTCTGAGATTCAGGTGCAGTCTGGAATTAAGAATATCACCGAGAATGGCATGACAGTCTACGTCCCCACGGCGGAGCAGATGGAGGAGTTCCGGTCCGTCTCCCAGCCTCCGGTGCTTGAGTACGTCAAGACCCAGGCGGGGGAGCAGTGGGTGAAGGAGGTCCTTGAGGCGGTGGCGGCGTCGGAGGCAAAGATCGCGGACGCCATGAAGTAGCAGCAGGCCGCCTGCATACGGGGATTGTTCCTTCCGGGGACGGGGCGCCCCTTGCCCCCTCCCCGGCCTTGTTTTAAGGGAGAGGTGACGGAATGAAGGTTTTGAAACAGATTTTAGCAGTTTTTGACTGGTTTGCCTTTTGGACTGTGGCCCTGCTCATGGGGGCCATGGGGGTTATAGCCTTTGCGGCGGTGTTTTTCCGCTTCGTCCTCCACGACCCCCTGCCCTGGTCGGAGGAGTCGGCAAGGTACATGATGGTGTGGGTGACCTTCCTGGGGGCGGGGTACGCCATGGGAAAGGGCAGGCACATAGGGGTTACCATGTTTGTGGACAAGCTTCCGGAGGGGGCCAGGCGGAGAATTACCCAGGCGGCCCAGGCGCTTATCATAGTCTTTTTGGCCGCCGTGGCGGTGCAGGGCGTTAAGCTCATCATCGGCCTGTGGGGGCAGACTTCCCCCGCCATGGACTTCCCCATGTGGATTCCCTATATGGCCATCCCTATCGGCTCTGTCTACATGATGCTTCATCTGCTGGCCCTTGCGCTGGGGAGCTCGGACCAGGCGCTGTCCACCGCCGACCTGGAGCTTGAGGACGCCCTGGCAGGAAAGGGGGTAGGGCAGGAATGAGCTGGCTTATGTTTTTTTCCTTCGCCATCTGCTTCCTGATGGGCATTCCCCTCGCCATAGTCATGGGTATTACGGGCTTTGCGGTGATCCTGGCCATGGGCGTTCCCCTGGAGGTGGTGGCCCAGAGGATGTTCACCGGAATAGACTCCTTTCCCCTCATGGCTGTACCCTTCTTTATCCTGGCCGGGGACCTGATGAACCGGGGCGGAACCACCATAAGGATAATTGGATTTGCCAACAGCCTGGTGGGGCATATCCGGGGAGGCCTGGCCCACGCCTGCGTGGTGGCCAACATGATCTTCGCCGGAATAAGCGGCTCATCGGTAGCGGACGCCTCAGCCATCGGCTCCATCATGATCCCATCCATGGAGAAGAGCGGCTACGAGCTCGACTTCAGCGCGGCCCTGAACAGCGTGGCGGCCACCATAGGCCCCATCATCCCCCCCAGCATCATCATGGTGATCTACGGCGTATCGGTGAACGTGTCGGTGGGAGGACTGTTTGCTGCCGGCTTCCTGCCGGGAATCATGATGGGCCTGGCGTTGATGTTTGTGGTCTCCCGGGTGGCAAAGAAGAGGAACTACCCCGTGTCGGAGGGCTTTTCCGGCAAAAAGGTGGCCCTGGAGTTCAAGTCCGCTATCTGGGCGCTGCTTGCGCCGGTGATCATCTTGGGCGGCATTTTGGGGGGAATCTTCACTCCCACGGAGGCCGCGGCGGTGGCGGTGATCTACTCCTTTTTCGTAGGCAAGTTCGTCTTTAAGGAGATTACGTGGAAGGAGCTCCCCGGCATTCTCTTCCAGAGCGGCGCCACCACGGGGGCCATCCT
>JAAYQT010000075.1 GCA_012519165.1 Synergistaceae bacterium | reverse complement strand
CGGACAGAATCAAGGGCGTGTCCTGATACCGCGGTCTATTGGCATCGAAGAAGGGGGAGGGCCTTACTGCTCTCCCTTTTTTCTTTTTCCGCAGGCTTGCGGCGCCTCCAGGCTCCGGCCTGAAATTTAAAGGCAAAAAATAAACTTTCAAACCGCTCCCGGCGGTGGAAGGAAGGAAAATAAAATATGAAAATTTTACTGTGGATAGCAGTCTCCTACCTGGCCGGCTCTTTCCCTGCCGGATATCTGGCTGCCAGACTTGTCAAAGGCGTTGATATAAGGACCTTCGGCTCGGGCAACGTGGGCGCCACAAACGTAGGCAGGCTCATGGGCAAAAAATGGGCAGTGGCGGTGACCCTGGTTGACATGATAAAGGCGGCGCTGGGTTTGCTTTTGGCGAGGGCCGCCGGGGTGGAAGACCCGGCTCTTCTCTCCTGGGCCGGATTTGCAGGAGTTTGCGGACACAACTTCCCTGTCTGGCTCCGCTTCAGGGGGGGTAAGGGGGTGGCCTCGTCCTACGGGGTCGTCTTCTTTCTAAACCCGCCCCTCTCTTTCGCCCTGGCGCCGGCAGGAGGCATACTGTGGTTTCTGTTGCTTAAGCTCAAGGGCTACGTATCCCTTGCCTCTCTCATCTCCCTGTGGACCCTCCCCTTCCTTGCCGCCGCGTTCAGCTTTCCCCTGCCATATATTATTTTGACCGCAGCGCTGGCGGCACTTTCGACCCTTAGGCACAGGGAGAATATAAAGCGGCTGTTCGAGGGGAAGGAGAGCAGTTTTAAAAAAACGGGCGTTGACTAATGCTGACCAATGGCGTAAAATAGCCTTCGAGGAAACTTGTATTGGAGGGAAGCGCCGTGGCTAGTCTGACAAAAGTCATTGAAAACTACATAAACAATCTCTTTTCCGAGCTGGACGAAGAGGCTGTGTCGCTCCGCAGAAAGGACCTGGCCGAAATCTTCGGATGCGTGCCAAGCCAGATAAACTACGTTCTCAGAAGCCGCTTTACCCCTGAACGGGGCTACCTGGTGGAAAGCCAAAGGGGCGGCCACGGATACATACGCATCTTTCGGCTGAGTTACGACATCCCCGAGGAAAAAATTAATCACATTGAGGAGATTGTGGGAGACTCCATATCCGCCCAGGAGATCAAAAGACTCCTAACATCCCTTAGGGAAAGAGGGCTTATCGACTCCAGGGAGAGGCTCCTCATCGAGGTGGCAATGAGGCACGCAGAGGAGCTGGGAAGCTCTGAATTCGACGTATCCCCCTATAAACGGAGCATAATACAGGCCGAGCTTCTAAAAAGAATGCTCCGCAGCCTGGCCCTGGCATGAGTTTCGGGTTCCGGCCCGGAGAGAGTTGAGGTAGATTCAAATGTGGCATTTTTTCACTGAAAGAGGCAAAAAAGTTGTTCAACTGGCTCACAGGGAGGCTCTCCGCCTCGGCTGCGACGTTATAGGCGCCGAGCACATTCTGCTCGGCATCATCGCCGAGGGGGAAGGAGTGGCGGTACAGGCCCTGGAATCCCTTGGCGTTGGTCTTGACGATATTAGGCAGAAAATCGAGGACGGCATAGGAAAATCCCACCCCATACTGAAGCCCGTGGACCTGCCCCTGAGCCCCCGGTCCAAGAGGGTTCTGGATCTTTCCATCCGGGAAGCCAGAAATATGGGCGTAAACTATGTGGGCACTGAACACATAATACTGGGAATCCTGGCGGAGGGAGAAGGCCCCGCAGCCCAGGTACTGCAATCCGCCGGAGTTGACCACGGACAGATGGTCAGGGAAATACAGCGCTTTATAAGCGGTGTTGACCCGGACGGCGACAGGGGACGGGACGCGGCAGCCGACCCCTTCAGGAAGAGGGGCAGGACCAAGACGCCCACTATTGACCAGCTGGGGATAGACCTAAGCGAAAAGAGCCGAAACGGCGAACTGGACCCCGTAATAGGCAGGGCAAAGGAGATCAGGAGGATTATTCAGATCCTCTCCAGGAGGACCAAGAACAACCCCGTCCTCATAGGCGACCCGGGCGTGGGCAAGACTGCCATAGTGGAGGGGCTGGCCCAGAAAATTGCCGCCGGGGATATTCCTGAAATATTAAGGGATAAAAAAGTAATGCAGCTTAACATGGGAAACCTCATTGCCGGTACCAAGTACAGGGGCGAGTTCGAGGAGCGTATGAGAAAACTCGTCAAGGAGCTTACCGAGTCCCGGGACGTCATACTATTCATTGACGAAATTCATACCATCGTGGGCGCCGGGGGGGCGGAGGGGGCCGTGGATGCGGCCAATATCCTTAAACCCAGCCTTTCAAGGGGCGAGTTTCAGGTGGTTGGCGCAACAACCCTGGATGAATACAGAAAGTATATTGAAAAGGACGCCGCGCTGGAGAGAAGATTCCAGCCCGTTCACGTCCATGAGCCCAGCGTGGACGACTCTATCCTTATCCTGAAAGGGCTAAGGGACAGGTATGAATCCCACCACAGGGCTACTATAGAGGACGATGCGCTGGAGGCGGCGGCCCGGCTTTCCGCAAGGTACATATCGGACCGCCACCTGCCCGACAAGGGGATTGACCTTATTGACGAGGCTGCCGCCAGGGCAAGGATAAATGCCATGGAAGCCCCGGAATCCCTTAGGGAAAGGGCAAGGAAGCTTGATGAGGTCCGCAGGGAGAAGGAGGCCGCCGTGGACTCCCAGGAATTTGAAAAAGCCGCGCGCCTCAGGGACGACGAGCGAAGACTTTCGGAAGAGCTGGAAGAGGAGAGGCAGAAGTGGCGGGCCCAAAAGAGCACCTACCGGCCCGTGGTAACCGAAGAGGACATTGCGGACGTGGTGGCTGAATGGACGGGCATCCCCGTATTTCAGCTTACGGGCGAGGAGTCGGGGCGCCTTCTCCGCATGGAGGAGGAGATCGAAAAAAGGCTTATCGGCCAGAGCGAGGCAGTGGCGTCCGTGGCCAGGGCTATCCGCAGGGCAAGGAGCGGCCTCAAGGATCCGGCCAGGCCCATTGGAAGCTTTGTCCTGCTTGGCCCCACCGGCGTGGGCAAAACGGAGCTTGCCAGGCAGCTTGCCGACTTCCTCTTCGGGTCGAAGGACGCCATGATAAGGCTTGACATGAGCGAATTTATGGAAAAACACGAAGTGTCAAAGCTCATAGGGGCGCCCCCGGGCTATGTAGGCTACGAGGAGGGCGGCAAGCTTACCGAGGCGGTCAGGAGAAAACCCTACTCCGTAATCCTCTTCGACGAGATAGAAAAAGCCCATCCCGACATATTTAACATCCTGCTTCAAATCCTGGAAGACGGCAGGCTCACGGACGGCCAGGGACGGACAGTGGACTTCCGCAACGCCGTCATCCTGATGACCAGCAACGTGGGGGCGCGGGAAGCCGCCCGGGGATCTGCCCTGGGCTTTTCGGGAGGGGGAGAAAAGGACCCCTTTGACTGGGACAGGCTGAAGGGCTACATTCTTGACGAAGTAAACCGAACCTTCAGGCCCGAGTTCATCAACCGGCTGGACGAAATGATAGTCTTCCGGCCCCTGGACAGGGAGAATATGATGACTATTGCAGGCCTGATGCTGAATGAAGTAATCTCCCGCCTGTCGGAAAGGGGGGTGGAGCTGGCCGCCGGGGACGAAATCCTCTCCTTCCTGCTTGAAAAGGGCTACCAGCCAAAATTCGGCGCCCGCCCCCTGCGCAGGACGATCCAGACCCTGGTGGAAGACAGGCTGGCGGATTACCTTCTCAGCAGGGGAGACGCCCGGGGGGACAGGATAGAGGCCTATTTAGAGGGAGAGGAGATAAAATTCCGCTCCCCTGCGGCCGTGAAGGCCGATATAGCAGAAAAAGTACCGCAATAAAATATCCCCCCTCCGCGGGCGGAAGGAGGTCCATCATGGAAGGCTCTCTATGGATATATTTCCTGCTCATTTTCATAGTGTTTCCCCAGCTGAAACAGCAGATTCTTCAATGGCGCAGGGTTACGGCCATAAGGAATTGTGAAAAAAGGCGGGGAACGAGGATTATAACCCTGATTCACCGCCAGGAATCCATGGGGTTTTGGGGGATGTTTTCCAAAAACTTCATAAACATTGAGGATTCCGAGGAGGTGCTCCGGGCCATCCGTCTCACCTCCGAGGACACCCCCATCGATCTCATAATCCACACCCCGGGGGGGCTCCTGCTGGCGGCGGAACAGATTGCCAGGGCCCTTAAGCGGCATCCGTCCAGGGTATCCGTGGTGGTACCCCACTACGCCATGTCCGGCGGCACTCTAATTGCGCTGGCCGCCGATGAAATCCTTATGGACAGGCACGCCGTCCTGGGCCCCGTGGACCCCCAGATAGGGAGGTTCCCGGCCGCCTCCATAATTAAAGCTGTGGAGGCAAAGCCGGTCAGTGAAGTGGACGACGAAACCCTGATCCTGGCCGATGTAAGCAAAAAAGCTCTTAAGCAGACCACGGACCTGGTGTACGAACTTGTTTCGTAACGACTGGGCGCAGAGAAGGGCATGGAACTCGCGGTTACCCTGACCGACGGCCGGTGGACCCACGACTATCCCATCTCCCTGGACGAGGCGGCCTCTCTGGGCCTGCCCGTGGTGGCAAACGACCATGACTCCTTCTGCAACCTTATGAGCCTCTACCCCCAGGCCGCTTCCGCCAGACCCTCGGTTCAGTACGTCCCTTCTCCATACCCGACCCGTCCTTCGGGAAACGGGCGGAGCGGCGGCCTGTAACATAAGGAGCGGACGATGAAAAAGCAAATTTCCCTTATCCTGGTAATTCTTGTTCTGGCGGCTTCCCCGGCTGCCGGCGCCCAGGCCCTGGCCGTGGGCGACGAAAAAGTATCCGTCGACGAAGTCTACTACCTTATGGGCCTGGAGCTTGGCGGAAGCGAAGCTTTGGCGTCGCTGACGGCTGCCGGGATGTCCCCGGAGGAGCGGGCCGCCTTTCTTAAACGGATTTCCCGGGCCGTCCTCTTCTACCGGGGGGCGATCCTGAAAGGCCTCCACCTGGACCCTAAAATCTCGGCCCAGCTTCGGTGGAACCAGATCAACCTCCTGGCAAACGCCTATCTGGCATCGCTTGAGCCAAAGCTGAACTTTACCGAGGCCCGCCTTAAGGAGCGCTATAATAAAAACAGAAGCAGATATACGCGCCCTGATTCAGCCAGAGTTCGGCTGATGTTTTCCCCCGACGAGGGAAGGGTCCGCTCCGCCCTTATTGCCGTTTTGTCCGGAGAACCCTTTGAGACCGCGGCGGAGCGCTTCGGCGAGAAAAACTACCTCATGCCTCCTGAAAATTCTTTTGCGTGGTTCAAAAAGGGCGAACTTCCCGAGCCTCTGGACAAAGCGGCCTTTAACCTGCCGCTAAGCAAAGTTTCAGGCCCTGTGGAGGCCCCGGGGGGGTATTGGCTCGTCGAGGCAATGGAGCGTAAAAAGGGCGGGGTACTCTCATTCGCCGAGGCCAGGGACATGGTAAGGGAAGACCTGGAAGAAGAGATCCTTGCAGGCGAAATCGCCTCCCTGGAAAAACGTTTCCCGGTAACAATGAACCCCTCCCTGCTCGGGGGGGCGGAATAGGAGCCTCCTGTAGACATAATAATTTTCTGTCCTTATAATGGGGCGACGCCCTGACGCAGGGCGAAAATCCAATTTAAGCGGAAAGGATTGATACAAATGGAGGCCAAAAAGGGCAGAATGCCCACCTTCGGCGAAGCTGTGCTTGTCCTTATTATCGACTCCCTGATCATAAGCTACGGAGTGCTCGACATTCATTTTGAATCGGGCGCCGTATTCGGGCTTGGGCTCTCCGCCCATATCCCCCTCTTTATTGCCGCGGTATTCACCGCAGCCATGGGGGTATTTTTCATCGGCAGAAAGTGGGCCGACGTGGAGGAGGGCATGATCAACGGCATCACCGTGGCCCTTCAGGCGGTGCTCATCCTCATGACTATCGGCGGGCTGGTAGGCGCCTGGATCCAGAGCGGGGTAGTGCCCACCCTCATATATTACGGCCTTAACCTTCTCACGCCCCAGTACTTCCTTCTGGCTTCCCTGCTGATATGCTCCATAGTCTCCCTCTCTACCGGAAGCTCCTGGAGTACCAGCGGAACGGTGGGTATAGCCCTCATGGGAATAGGGGCGGGCCTCGGGGTTCCCGCGCCTGTGACGGCCGGGTTCATAATCTCCGGAGCCTATTTCGGCGACAAGATGTCCCCCCTCTCCGACACTACCAACCTGGCGCCCGCAGTGGCGGGCAGCGACCTTTTCAGCCATATAAGGGCCATGATGTGGACCACTATTCCCACCCTGCTGATCGTGGCCGCAATAGCCGCCTACATGGGCAGAGAGTACAGCGGAGCCCTGCTTGACGACTCAAGAATTTCCATAATCCAGCAGATCATGGCAGCGGAGTTTTCTATTTCGTGGATGGGCTTCCTTCCTCCGCTCCTGGTGCTTCTGCTGGCTGCCCTTAAAATCCCCGCAATTCCGGGCATCGTCGCAGGAATGCTCCTGGCCGTCGGCATGTCCCTCTCCCAGGGCATAGGCCTCGGCGACGTGCTGGACGCCCTCCAGGGGGGGTACGTCCCCGGCCTGATAGGACAAATGGCTGAAAGCGCCGACATGGCGGCCTTGAACGAACTTCTCGGAGGCGCCGCCCCCTTTGCCGCCGACGCCTTTGAAGCGGT
>JAAYQT010000074.1 GCA_012519165.1 Synergistaceae bacterium | reverse complement strand
GTGGAGCACCGTCCCGGTGGCGGGGGCGAAGACCGGCGTGCCGGGGGAGGCTGGTTCAAAAAGGCCCGACCCGGCTTTTTCCATGGCCCCGCCGGTCCTTAGGGGTTTTTTTATCCTGAAAGAGGCGTCCCGGGAAGGAGGCTGAACCCCGGAAGGGAGGCCTGCCGCCGCCGGGGGTTGGGTTTGCGCCGGTATGGCGAGGGCCTGCCCCGGCCTTATTATGGAGTCCTCCGTCAGGCCGTTGGCGGCCATGAGGGTTGCTAGACTAATGCCTGCATTCTTTGCAATCCGGTACAGGGTGTCCCTCTCCCTGACGGTGCAGCTGTTGCCTGCGGCCGGTGCGGCGGCAGGCTCCTGGGCGTCAGGCGGGGCTTCGGACAGAGCTCCGGGGGGCGGGGGGGGCGTCTCCGCAG
This sequence comes from Synergistaceae bacterium, assembly GCA_012519165.1. Taxonomy (GTDB): domain Bacteria; phylum Synergistota; class Synergistia; order Synergistales; family Aminobacteriaceae; genus Aminivibrio. The sequence goes on along the minus strand of JAAYQT010000074.1, from coordinate 1,341 downwards.
CCGACGGGGTTTTTTCGTCCTCTCCGGCAGACGAAGCCGGGACCAGCGGCTCCAGGAATTCGTCCACGTACCTTGGTCTTGGCCAGCCCCCGAGGCCTCTTCTTTTGGCCTCGTACAGAGTAACCAGGGCGTCTTCGGGGGATTTGGGTACCAGCAGGGTTATCCCGGCGGCCAGAGGCCTGTCTGTTTGCGACATGCCGTTGGCGGACGCCACGTCCCCGGCGGAAGCGCCGTACCGCGCCGCCACCGAGGCCACCGTATCCCCTTCAGAAGCGGTATGGACAGTAAAGGGCCTCTCTTCTCCCTGTCCGGGAGAGGAAAACAGCATAATCAGCAGAATTAAAAAAAGCTTCATCAAATCCGCCTTTCCTGATATTTTTCATGATTATAGCCCCTCCCGGCAGGTGAGGGGTATAATACCATCCAAATACGGTTGCAAAGGGCCGAAAGGGAGGGAATTTATGCCATGACAGCAGCGCTTACGGCGGCGGATATTTTCAGGGCCGCGGTCCTGCTGGAGGAGAGGGGCGCCCGGTTTTACGGGGAGGCCGCCTCCCGGTTCAGCGGCGAGGAGGGCAGGCTCTTCGCCGGGCTTGCGTCCATGGAGCTGAACCACGCGGAGCGGTTCCGGTCCATTCTAAAAGACACGGGCCCGGAGGGAGACATTGACGGGGAGAAAGTGCAGTACCTGGAGGCCCTTACGGGAGGGCGCATCTTCACCGCAGAAACGGAGTGGGACGAAGGGGACGGCTGCGAGGAGATCCTTAAAAAGGCCATTGCCGTGGAGAAGAACGCAGTCTTCTTCTACACGGCCGTTAAGGAGACCCTTCTTGCAGGGATGGACGCAGAGGCGGTGGACCGCCTTATCCGGGAAGAAGTCTCCCACTTCGAGTTCCTGTCGGCGGCGCTGCTAAAGCGCAGGAGAGGGGGCGGGGGGGAGTGACGCCCGCTTCGTTCCGGTTTTCACCGGAAGAGTTTGAGAAGGTCTTTCAAAACCTGGCCGAATCCTACGCCGTCTGGGGCCCGAGGCGGTTCCCCGGGCGGGGCCGGTTCTTCGGCACCGACCTGGTGAGGTACGCCCCCCTGGATGCCTTCAGCGACCTGGAACTGGCCGAGAAGAGCTGCGGCTCCCCCAAGGAGGCGGTCTTCCCCCCGGACGAGACCCTCTTTCACTTCACCGGGGACCGGTTCGACGAGCCTCCCCTTGAGGACGACAGGGAGATTATCATCTTTCTGCGCCCCTGCGACATCAACGGCTTCAGGCGGCTCGACGCCATGTTCCTGGAGAACGGGGCTGGGCCGGACTTTTTCTATAAGAGGAGGCGGGAGAAGCTCCACTTC
>JAAYQT010000073.1 GCA_012519165.1 Synergistaceae bacterium | reverse complement strand
TGGGTGGGCTTGTTATAGTAGGGGGTAACCACCAGCAGGCCGTCCGCCCCGAGCCCCTCGGCATGTTTACAAAGTTCTACTGTGCTTGCCGTGTCGTTGGCACCCGCGCCTATGACCACAGGAACCCTGCCCGCAGCGGTCTTCAGGGCGAATTTTATAATCTCCTCCCGCTCCGCAGCCTTTACCGTGGGGCTCTCCCCCGTGGTTCCCAGGACCACCAGGAACTCAACGCCGCTTTCAATCTGCCAGTTAAGGAATCTCCCGAAACTCTCGTAATCCACCGCTCCCCCGCTGAAGGGAGTAACCACCGCCGTACCCGTACCTCTGAACATCTCTCCCACCTCCGAATAAGTTTTTACAGGAAATAAAAAAAGGCCCGTCCCCCTGAAGGGACGAGCCGTAACTCGCGGTACCACCCTTGTTGGGCGCATAATGCCGTGCGCCCCCCTCGGACCCTGTGACGGAGGCCCAACCCGGAAGTGTACTCCGGCGATCCCTGAAAAAAGGTCCGCCTTTCCACCCCGGCTCCCCGGCCTTTGCGCCTTTTTCCGCCGGCGGGAACGCCTTTCAGCCGCTGAACGCCCCTCTCTGTCGCCGAACCACGGGAAAAAAACATGCCGGTTCATCGCCTTTACGGATATGTTGGGTGATTGTAGGCAAATATCCCACCCTTGTCAAGGGGATAGTCGGCATGTTGTAATGGAAAAAGGTGGCGGAACCTGAGTTTCGGGATAAAGAAACGTAACGGTGGAATTTTGTGATAAAATAGCTATATAATAGCTATTAAGAAAGGGAGTAGTAAAAAATGGCGCAGACAGTCGTTAGGGCTTTGGTTGAAGAAGACCTTAAGACGAGGGCGCAGGCTGAACTGGCGAAGCAGGGCCTGACCCTTTCAGATTTAATGCGCATGGCGCTCCGGGAGGCGGCGGCAGGGAGAGTATCCTTCACCTTCGATGACATTGTGAGAAATCAGGAGACAATCCGCGCCATGGAAGAGCTTGACGCCGGAGAAGGAGAGCGGGCATTGGGTATGGAAGCTTTTCGCTCAATGATGAATAATTAAAAAATGCTGGAACTTGCCTGGAGCAAGCGGTTTAAAAAGGATTACGCCCGCGCAGTCGCACAGTGTAGGGATCTTAGCAAGCTCGACAAGCTTCTGGTACTTCTTGTCAATGAAACTCCGCTGCCTTCCAGCTACAAAGACCATGCCCTTAAAGGGGAGTGGTCCCACTACCGGGACGCTCATATTGAATTTGACTGGATATTGATCTACAGAGTCGATAAGGAGAACCAACGCGTCCTCCTTGCGGCTCTGGGGAGCCACTCTGAAATTTTCTGACCTCCTCGTCCGCCGGGAGAAAAGCGCCTCTTCCATCCCCCTCTCCCGCCCGCCAGGCGTACTGGCATCATAGCGCATTGTTATAATCAGCCTCCTAATGGTAGTATGTGCCTGAACCACGATTTTCAAGGTATGTAATCTGAAATAAACTCTTGCTGCAACCGATTTCTACCGATCAGGATTAAAGAACATATTGCCAAATTGGAGGATATTTTACAATGGCGCCTAAAGTCACCGAAGTGTTTTTCAGCCCCGGAGGGTCCGGGGAGCGCATAAGCGGCCTTTTCTGCGGCTTTGCCGGTTGGGAGGGGGCGGAGAAGCTGGACCTGCTCAGGCTTCGGGATTTCAAAGGAGCCGCCTTTCAGCCCGGTGAAGTGGCGGTGGTGACGGCCCCCGTCTTTTTCGGGAGGATACCGGAGATTGTCGCCCGGAAGCTCCGGGATGTAAAGGGGGATGGTACTCCCGCCATCGCCATGGTGGTCTACGGAAACAGGGACTACGAGGACGCCCTCATCGAGCTGGCCGACCTTTTAACAGCCAACGGCTTCGTGCTGTACGGCGCGGGGGCCTTTGTGGCCAGGCACTCCATATACCCAACGATAGCAAAGGAAAGGCCCGACGAAGAGGACAAAAAAATCCTCCGCGCCTTTGCCCTGCAGTGCGCTGAAAAAATAAAGACAGGGTCGCCCCTGGAGGCCTCCATAAAGGGGAACAGACTCTACCGCTCTCACGGCCGCATTCCCTTTGCCCCCAAAGGGAACTCAAAATGCACGGCCTGCGGCGCTTGCGTGGAGACCTGCCCCGTCCGGGCCATTCCCAAGGATGCCCCCCGCCGCACGGACAGGGAACTTTGCATCAACTGCACCGCCTGCATCCGCGTCTGCCCCGAGGGAGCCCGCTCATACGGAGGCCTTCTCTACCGTCTGGGGGGCATTAAGATCAAAAAGGCCTGTTCGGGGTACAGGACGCCTGAGTTTTTCGTGTAGCGTTCAAAACGGCCGCTAAAAAAAGAACAGGCCCCTGCCGAAGGTCGGCGGGGGCCCGTTAATTTAACTGACCCGGCAAGGTCTCGGGGGCTATTTAAGAACCCCTCAAACCTTCCGCTCCTCGGGCGAGCGCTTCAGATT
>JAAYQT010000072.1 GCA_012519165.1 Synergistaceae bacterium | reverse complement strand
GGCTACATCGTGGACAGGACGGGCTTCCCCGTCTTCCGGGACGCCGTGCTGGAGGGGGTGGCCCTGAACCCCGAGGCCAGGGTGGCCAGGCACATGAACTGGCCCGGCTACCACACCCTGGACGACGGCAACCTCAGGTTCGTAAAATAGTGGCGGGAAGGGAAGCGAAGCATGTTTGAAGCGTCCTACTCCATCCCCTACGCGGGCATAGGCCCCGACGGGCGCATGAAGCTGCCCGTGCTGCTGGACGCCCTCCAGGACATGGCGGACAGGGACGCCCGGCGGATGTCCATGACCGTGTCGGACCTGCTGCCCCGGGGGATAAGCTGGGTGCTGCGGCTCTACTCCCTCTCCGTGGTGAGGTACCCGGAGTTCGGAAGCGACTTTACCGTAAAGACGTGGCACGGCCCCGTGCGGAACCTTCACTCGGTGCGGTCCTTCACCGTGTGGGACGAAAGGGGCTCCGTGGCGTCGGCGGACACCAGTTGGATACTGATAGACCTGGAGCGGGGGCGGCCCCTCAGGCTCGACCGGCACGCCACCCCCCTCTATGTGGAGGAATCCTTCCCCATGGAGGCGGAGTTCGCCCCCCTGCCCGCCCCGGAGGAGTGGGAGGAGGAGCGGTTTTTCTCCGTGCGCCGGTGGGACCTGGACATGAACAACCACGTGAACAACGCCGTGTACTTCTCCTGGGCGGCGGAAGCCGTGCCGGAGGAGAGGGCGGCGAAGGCGACCCTGGTCGGTGCGGCGGCCGAGTACCTGCGCCCCACCGAGGGGCGGGGGGACGTGCGGGTGAGGACCGCCCTGGTGGAGGACTCGGACCTCGCCCGCTACTGCCACTCCATCGAAGGCCCCGACGGGGACGAGAAGGCCAGGTTTACAACCCTGTGGCGGCCTTCCCGGGACTTCGATATTACCAGGATGTGAATAGACTACCGGCGGCCGTAACGGGGCCGCCGGTTTTCCATGTCCGCCGTTCGCCCAAATGAGCGGAGGTCGTACCACCTTCTTCGCGTTGCGGCAGCCATGTCGTCCGATGGAGGACGGACTGCGGACGGACGTTGCAGCAAAAGGCGCAAGTCTGGCAAAATTCCTGCGGCTATGATATGAGATAATAAATAGTGCGATTTGTTATAATTTTATTGACTCCGTGCTGATTTTAAGAAGGATAACTACATTAAGGCGGTGGAGAAGATGAGCAGGAGAGTGAAGTTGTTTGCTTCCATACTGGTATGTTTTCTTCTTTTGCCCTTATTGGCTGGGGAGGGCCTTGCTGCTTTCTCCGGAGGAAACGGCACGGCAGGGAATCCGTACATAATCACCACCGCGGAGCAGTTGGACGAGATGCGGAACGGTTTGGCGGCTCACTACAAGCTGGGGAACGATATCGATCTTGGAGAGGTTCCCTACAACACGGGAAGCGGCTGGAAGCCGATCGGTGGATTTGATTTAGGCGAAGGCCCTTTCACCGGTTCACTGGACGGGAACGGGAAAAAGATCACGGGGCTTTTTATCAACAGACCCAACAAAATCGCATAGGGCTGTTCTGCGAGACGGACGATGATGCGATGGTCAAGGATTTGACATTCGAGAATGTGGACATAACCGGGAAAAATTATGTCGGCGTTCTTGCCGGCCATTTCAACGGTTCAGGCGCCAAGATACTGAATGTCGGTGTGAACAGCGGGTCGGTAACGGCCGAAAACGGTTATGCCGGCGGTCTGGCAGGCG
>JAAYQT010000071.1 GCA_012519165.1 Synergistaceae bacterium | reverse complement strand
GAGGGGGAGGTCTTCCTCTCATCAGGCACCGTCAGCGGCGGCAGGGGAAGGCAGACCGAGGGAGCCATCGAGCGCCGCCGCAGGATTGGGGAGTGCCTGGAGCGGCTTGAGGGGGCAAAAAACTCTGTCGCGTCCCTAGGAAGAACGCTGGAAAAAGAAGAGACCGCCGAGCGGGCCCTGGGGGCCGAGAAGGAGGCCCTGGCCCTGGAGCTCAGGCGGGAGCGGGCCGCCTTCCAGGAAAAAACCAGGGACTGCGACCTGGCGGCCGCCTCCCTGGAACGCCTCTCGGGGGAGGCCTCCAGGGCGGAGGAGGACATAAAGGCCTGGCGGGAGCGCCTGGCTTCCATGGCCGCCGAGGCGGAAGCCTTATCTGCACCGGCCGGGGAGGACGGCGGCGGGGAGGACTTCGCCTCCCTCTCGGACCGGTTTACTGCCGCCGAGAACGCCCGCGCCCTTTTGGCCGAGCGGCTTGCCGCCGCGTCGGACCTGAAGGGCAGGGCGGCGGCCGAGCTTGAGCGGACGGCGGAGCGGCTGGGCCGGCTTGAGCGGGAAAAAGAGGAGATTGCCTCCAGGGAGAGAGGGGAGCTCGACAGGCTCCGGAAGCAGGGGGCCGAGCGGGGCGTCCTCGTCAGGGAGGGGCGGCGCAGGGACGGGGAGCTGGAGGCCCTGCTGGAAAAAGAAAAGAGGCTTGAGTTTAGCCTGAGTAAGGTTGCGGGACGGCTGGACAGGGCCCGGGCCAGGGAGGCGAAGGGGGAGGAGCGGGCAAGAAGCCTTGGGGCGAAGAAAGAGAGCCTGTCCTCGGAGCTGTCGCGCCTCGTGGAGGCCTGGGACGGCCAGTACCCCTACGTCCCCTCGGAGGCGCCATCCCGCGGGGACGGAGAGGCCGCGGCGGCCTCGGTCCGCAGGCTGGAGCGGGAGCTGAAGGCCCTGGAGCCGGTGGAGTGGGGCGCCTTGTCAGAAAACGCCTCCCTTGAAAGCCGCATAGCCTTCATGGAGGACCAGCTCTCCGACGTCCGGTCCGCCATCACCGGCCTCAGGGAGCTCATAGGGGAGACTGACCGCCACGTGGGCGTTCTCTTCAGCGAGGCCCTTGAAAAGATCAACGAGCGGTTCAACGCCCTCTTCCAGAGGCTTTTCGGCGGTGGGGAGGCAAGGCTCCGTCTCCAGGCCCCGGAAGCTCCCGCCGACGGGGAAGGCGAGGGCGAAGCCTCGTCCCCCGCCTGGGACTCCGGAGTGGAGATCGTCGCCAGGCCTCCCGGCAAACACCTGCAAAACCTGGCCCAGCTTTCGGGGGGAGAGCAGTCCCTTACCGCCATAGCCTACCTCTTTGCCTCCATGGAGGCCGCCGGCGCGCCCCTTGCGGTGCTGGACGAAGTGGACGCCGCCCTGGACGAGTCAAATCTGCTAAGGTTCGGCGACCTGGCCAGGGAGTACGCCTTCTCCCCGGACAGGGGCTCGGGGATACAGCTAATCGTCATGACCCACCGCAGGGCCACCATGGAGAGGGCGGATATCCTTTACGGGGTCACCCTCGCCGAGCCGGGCCTCTCGGCAGTGGTGGGGATGAAGGCCGAAGACTGGACGGAACCGGCCGGGCGGAGGAGCGCCCTTTCCGGGGCGGCGGCGCGATGACGGTCACCAGGGACGACGTCCTATTCGGAGCCCTCACCCTCCGCCAGCCTGAAAAGGGGCCGAGGGTCAACGTGGACACCATCCTGCTTGCCGCCTACGTGAGGGATACCTTTCCCGCCGAAGGCGCCAGGGCGGCGGAGCTTGGCTGCGCCTCGGGGGCCGTATCCCTGATCCTTGCCCGCCGCTTCCCCCGCCTGTCGGTGGCGGGCCTTGAGATTCAGGAGGACCTTGCCGCCCTGGCCCGGGAGAACGCCCTGCTGAACGGCCTTGACGAAAGGGTTCGCTTTTTCGCCGGAGACCTGAGAGAGGAAAACCCCTCCTTCCCGTCCCAGTCCTTTCACTGCGTGGCGGTGAACCCTCCCTACGAGGAGCCGGGAAGGGGGAGGCCCAGCGCTTCCTTCGCGGAGCGGACCGCCCGGTACGGCGACTGCTGCTCCCTGTCCGACGTAGCTTTGGCGGGAAGGCGGCTGCTGAAACACAGGGGCAGGATGTACGTGGTCTTTAGGGCCGACCGCATTGCAGAACTCCTGGCGGAACTTTCTGAAAAAGGCCTTGAGCCCAAGAGGGTCCGGTTTGTCCACCCCCTGCCCGGGAAAAAGGCATCGGTGGCGCTGGTGGAGGCCCTGAGGGGCGGAAAACGGGGCATGGCGGTGGAGCCCCCCCTTTTTATCGAAGACGGCCGGGGGGAGTACACCAAAGAGCTTCTTGAAGCCTACACTACGGAGGGTCTGCCGTGCCTCTCGCAGTAGTCCCCACCCCCGTGGGAAACCTGGAGGACATGTCCCCCAGGGCGGTGCGGATGCTGGCAGAAGCCGACGTCATTGCCTGCGAGGACACCAGGACCTCCCTGCCCCTGCTTCGGCGCTTCGGCATATCGGCCCCCCTCGTCTCCTACCACGCCCACAACGAGAAAGGGCGGGCGGAGCAGCTCATGGCTATGCTGGCGGAGGGCAAAAAGGTGGCCCTCATATCCGATGCGGGCACCCCGGGAATTTCGGACCCCGGCGCAGAGATTATCAGCAGGTGCATCGAAGAGGGGGTAGAGGTCACGGTCCTGCCCGGGCCCACGGCCTTCGTCCCCGCCCTGGTCATGTCGGGACTTAAACCCCACCCCTTCCTGTTTTACGGCTTTCTGCCCGACAGGGCGGGGGAGAGGGAGAAAGCCCTGTCGGGCCTGGCGGGCCTTGACTGCACCCTGGTCTTCTACGTCTCCCCCCACAAGGCGGAGAAGCACATTGCCCACTGCGCCGCCGTTTTGGGGGACAGAAAGGCGGCCCTTGTGCGGGAGATAAGCAAGATTTACGAGGAGGCCAGGCGGGGAACCCTCTCCGGGCTGGCCCGCTCGGTGGAGGGCGGGGTACGGGGCGAACTCGTCCTGGTAATTGAAGGCGTGCGCGCCGCAGCCCCCGACCCGGGGGAGTGGCGGGAGGCGGCCCTCGAAATGGTCCGCTCCGGGGTAAGCTCCCGGGAGGTTGTCAAAATCGTCTCCAGGGAGTATGGTTTATCGAAAAATGAGGTAAAATCCTTCCTTTTCGCCTCCATGGCGTAAAGGATTAATTTCTCCAGACAGCAGGAGGGAATCCCATGCCGGAAAACAGCAGAAAAACTTTTTATCTGACCACGCCGATTTATTACGTCAACGACACTCCCCACATCGGCCACGCCTATACCACCATCGCCGCCGACGTGATGTGCCGCTACAAGAGGATGAAGGGGTACGACGTCATGTTCCTCACGGGCACAGACGAACACGGCCAGAAGATCCAGCAGAGCGCCCGCGAGAAGGGCCTCACCCCCATGGAGCTTGCCGACCGGACCGTATTAAACTTCAGGGAGCTCTGGGAGGCGCTTGATATCTCCAACGACGACTTTATCCGCACCACCGAGGAGCGCCATACCAGGACGGTGCAGGCCATCTTCAGGCAGCTAATGGACCAGGGGGACATCTACAAGGGCAAGTACGAGGGCTGGTACTGCGTCCCCTGCGAGACCTACGTGCCCGAGAGCGGCATGGGCGACGACAAGACGTGCCCCGACTGCAAGCGCCCCCTCCAGATGATGGAGGAGGAGAGCTACTTCTTCAGGGCTTCAAGGTACGTGCCCCGGCTCCTTGAGTATTACGAAAAAAACCTGAGGGCCGTGATGCCCCGGAGCCGGTACAACGAGATAGTCAGCTTTTTGAAGAGCGGGGTGAGGGACCAGTCGGTGTCCAGGACCACCCTCAAGTGGGGCATCCCCGTGCCGGGGGACGACGCCCACGTGGTCTACGTGTGGTTCGACGCCCTTATAAACTACGCTACGGCGTGCGGCTACCTGGACGACCGGGAGAAGTTCGGCAAGTTCTGGCCTGCGGTCCACCACCTGGTGGGCAAGGACATAATCCGCTTCCACTGCGTGGTATGGCCCATCATGCTCCTGGCGCTGGGAGTCAACCCCCCGGACCGTCTTCGCCCACGGCTGGTGGACCGTGGAGGGGGACAAGATGTCCAAGTAAAAGGGCAACGTGGTAAACCCCTTCGAGATGGTGGAGCGGTACGGCAGGGACGCCTTCCGGTACTTCCTGCTCCGGGAGGTGCCCTTCGGCCTGGACGGCGACTTCTCCGAGGCGGCCCTGGCGGGCAGAATCAACTCCGACCTTGCCAACGACCTGGGCAACCTCCTCAACAGGACCCTCCAGATGGTTGACAACTTCTGCGGCGGCGTCCTCCCGGCGGCAGGGGCCCCGGGCGAACTTGAAAAAGAGGTGGAGGCCCTGGCGGCAAGGACCCTGGAGGCGGCGGACGCAAAAATATCCGACTTCGCCTTCGACGAGGCCCTGAAGGCGATATGGGCCTTCATCAGCCGGGGCAACAAGTATATCGACGAGACCATGCCCTGGAAGCTGGCAAAGGAGGGCAGGGATGAAGATCTCCACCGGGTACTGAACACCCTGTGGGATGTGCTGAGGCTGGCCGCCCTGCTGACAGCCCCCTTTATGCCCGGAACCGCCCGAAACCTGTGGGAACAGCTCGGCCTTGAGGGGGATCCTCTGGCCTTCCCCCTGGACAGCCTGGCCTGGGGGGACCGCCCCGGCGAGGTCAGGGTGAACAAGGGCAAAGTCCTCTTCCCCAGGATAGACATGGCCGCCTGGAAGAAGGAAAAAGACGCCAGGGACGCTCAAAAGGCAACCCCTGCGGCCGCAGAGGAGCCGGAGCACGAGGAGCAGATAGGCATCGAGGACTTCAGGGCCGCGGAGCTCAGGGTGGCCCAGATTCTGGCGGTGGAGGAGATTCCGGGTTCGAAGAAGCTTATCAAGCTCTCCATCGACCTGGGCTATGAAAAGAGGACCATCGTGGCGGGGATAAAGAAGTTCTACTCCGCCGAAGAGCTTGTGGGGAAACGCATTGTGGTGGTGGTCAACCTGTAGCCCGCAAAGCTTTACGGGGTGGAGAGCAACGGCATGCTGCTTGCGGCAAGCGACGGCGCCGATACGGTCCTCTCCCTGCTGACCCCCGAGAAAGACGTCCCCCTGGGCAGCCGGGTAAGCTAGGGGCGCTGAGGAACATTTCAACGGGAGCCTCCGGCCGGCCGCCGGGGCCTCCCGATTTTTTTGATATAACAAAAGAGGAATGAATAATGAAAAAAAGCAGCAACACAACGGGAAACGGCCTGTTTTTGGCCGACACCCACTGCCACGTAATCGAGGGCCGCAGGGAATACGCAGACGCGGGCCCCGTCCTTAGAAGGGCCGGGGCTTCAGGGGTGGCCAGAATGATGCTTGCGGGAAGCGACATTCCTACAAGCGCCCTGGCCGCCGAAACTGCGGCAAAATACGCCTCCCTGGGGGTGTTTTCCGCCGCCGGCGTTCACCCCCACGAGGCCTCCTCCATCCCCTCCTGTTCGAAAGAGGGCGGCCCCGTTCCGCAGGAGCTTAAGGCCTTGGCTTCCCTGCCGGGAGTTATCGCCATAGGCGAGACGGGGCTGGACTACCACTACAACTATTCGCCCAGCGAGCAGCAGATTGCGTCATTCAGGGCTCACATCCGCTGGTCCGTCGAGTCGGGTCTGCCCCTGATTGTCCACGGCCGGGAGTCCTACCCCGATATAGTTCAAATCTTCCGCGAGGAGGAGGCCTGCAGGGGAAGGGGGGTCATTCACTGCTTCTCCGGCACGGCGGGGGAGGCCGAATTTTTCCTTGAAGCGGGATACTACCTCTCCTT
>JAAYQT010000070.1 GCA_012519165.1 Synergistaceae bacterium | reverse complement strand
GGAGCAGCTTCCCCCCGGACGGGGGGAGCTGCCGGCAAAGGCCCGGCACTTTGCCCTGGCCGCCCTGGGGGACAGAAAAGAGGGGGGAGAAATCCGCACCACCCTGGACCCGGCAATTCAGGCCGCCCTGGAACGGAGCCTGGCCGCCTCCCTTGACTCCATGCCCCGGGAGGTTACCGCTTCGGGCGTGGTGATGGAAAACGAGGGGGGCGAAATTCTGGCCTACGTGGGAAACGCCCGGCTGGGCAGCGGACTGCCCGGAAGCTGGGTGGACTGCGGAAGAAGCCCCCGGTCGCCCGGCTCGGCGCTGAAGCCCTTCGCCTACTTGGCCGCCTTCGAAAGGGGACTCATTACCCCGGCCAGCCTGCTGGCGGACACCCCCCTGGCCTTCCTGGGCAACGCTCCCCGAAACTTCGACCTGATATACCGGGGCCCTGTGACCGCCCGGACCGCCCTGGCCGACTCCCTGAATGTCCCTGCGGTGAGGGTTCTTAGAACCGCCGGGCAGGAGTACGTCATGGACCTTCTGCGGAACTGCGGCTTCCGCTCCCTCACCAAGCCTGCGGGCCACTACGGAGATTCACTGATCCTGGGGGGGTGCGAAGTAACGCTGCTTCAGATGGCGGAAGGGTACGGCGTCCTGGCCAACCTCGGGGTAAGGCGCGTACCCTGGTTCCTCGCCTCCGACGCGCCCCCGGGGCGGAGGATAGTCCGGGAGGGAGCATCCTTCCTTACAGCGGATATCCTTAAGGACACGGGGCGCCTCCTCCCGGTCCACAGGGCAAGAATTGAGGGCAAAAAGGACTGGTTCGCCTTCAAAACCGGCACATCCTACGGCTACAGGGACGCCTGGACTGCCGCCTACAACCCTCGGTACACGGTGATAGTCTGGATGGGCGACCCGAAGGGGAGCCCCCACCCCGAGCTGGTGGGGTTATCGGCGGCGGCCCCGGCGGTGGTGGATCTTCTTCGCGCCCTCCCCCGTGGAGGATGGTACGACACGCCCGAGGAGGTACTTACCAGGGAGGTCTGCTCCCTCTCCGGCTCGCCCCCTTCCCCGGCGTGTCTGTCCACCAGGAAGGACTACTGGATTGAGGGGACGTCCTCCTCCGCTCCCTGTTCCATGCACGTAATCCGCGACGGGAAAAAGACGGTTCTTTGGCCCGCCGAACTGGAGGAGTTCGCCCGCCGCCGCTCCCTGGAAGTGGAGGCAGGGAGCGAAATTTCCATAGTCTCTCCCCTGCCCGGCTCCCGGTACTTTGTAACGCCCTTCGGCGGCGAGCAGAAGACGGCCCTGAGGGCCGAAGGCGCAGTCCCGCCGGTGTACTGGTTTATAGGGGGGGCCTTTGCGGGCAAACAGGAAGGGCGCGACCCCATCTTCAGGCCCCTGAAAAAGGGCCGCCACACTATCTCCCTGGTGGACTCCCGGGGAAAAACCGCCTCGTCCTGGGTGATAGTGGAGGCCATAGAAAAAGAGCCGGAGCATAGCCCCGGCCCTTCGCCCCTTATCATCACCCCCGGGGATTGAACCCCGACTCCTTAGACAGAGCCTCCAGCAGCTCCCTTTCCCTGTCGGTCAGTTTTTGGGGGATTGCTATCTCAACCTTTACAATAAGGTCGCCCCGCTGGGCGCCCTTTCTTCTTGGCAGCCCCCTGCCCTTAAGGCGGAGCTTTCTTCCGCCCTGGGTACCGCCGGGCAGCTTCATGGTTACTGCGCCGTCGGGCGTATCCACCCCTATGCTTGCCCCCAGGGCCGCCTCCCAGGGAGACACCCTGAGAGTGGAGACGAGATCGTAGCCCTCCACGGTATATACGCTATCGGGGGCGATCCTGAGCACAAGGAAGAGATCGCCTCCGCCCGCGCCCTTTCCCTTAAGACGGATCCTTGAGCCGTCGGTGACCCCCGAGGGCAGATTGACGTTCACCGTTTTTTGAGCCCGCCTGAGACGGCCGTCGGGGCCCGGCTCCGTCGTCTCGAAGGAGATGGTCCTGGCCCCGCCCTTCATAACGTCCTCAAGGCTAAGCTCCAGCGTCATCTCCTGGTCCCTGCCCCTGCCGCCGCCGAAGAACATGTCCTCCATGGAGACCGTCGTGCGGGCGCCACCGCCGAAACCCCCAAATAGTGTCTGGAAGAAGTCGCTGAAATCCCCGCCGCCGCCGAAGTCCATGCGGACCCCGCCGCCCCACCCGGGGGGAGGGGTGAAATCCTGCCCCTGCCGCCATCCGGGGCCGAGGGTGTCGTACTTCCCCCTCTTTTCCGGGTCCTTCAGCACTTCGTAGGCTTCGTTGATCTCCTTGTATTTCTCCCCGGCGCCGGAGTCTTTATTAACGTCGGGGTGGTACTCCTTGGCCAGTTTTCTGTAGGCCTTCCGTATCTCGTCCTGGGAAGCCGTCCTGGCGACGCCTAGTATTTCGTAGTAATCCTTGTAAGAGACGGCCACGATCCCCACCTGCCTTTTTATATTTTGACTAATACTGACCTATACATTGTACTCTCTTTTGCCTGTTTTTCAAGCCCCTGTGCAATAATTTCAGCCCGGGCATGACGGTTCCCCGCTCCCGCGGGCTATTACCCCTCCCCCGGCCACGAGGCCACCGCCGTCGTAGATCACCAGGCGCTGCCCCGGCGCGGGGGCAAATTGAGGCTCATCAAAGAGTACCTGCATCCGTCCCTCCCGCAGCCGGGTTATTTTTAAGGGCGCGGGTTCCCCCCGGGACCTGGTCTTGCCGAAGAGGTCCGCCCCTTTCGCGAGCAAGTCCGGCAGCAGGATGTTAACTTCTTCCGCCTCCACGACGCGGCTTAAAGCCCTCTCCCGGGGGCCGACAACAACCCGGTTTTCCTCCCCGTCAATTTCAAGTACGCACAGTCCGCCCCGCGACGCTGCGCCCAACCCCTTTTTCTGCCCTATGGTAAAATTCCACACACCGTCGTGAAACCCCAGGACCCGCCCCTCTTCGTCAACTATCTCCCCCCGCTCTCCCTCTCCGTTTCCGAGCAGCTTCCTGTACCCCTCCCCGGCGTCGAAACAGATATCCATGCTGTCGCCCTTTTCGGCAGCTTCAAGCCCCGCCTCCCTGGCCATGGCCCTGACAGACTGCTTATCAAGCCCGCCCAGGGGCAGGAGGAGACGGGGGAGGCGCTCCCGCTTTATTCCGTAGAGAAAGTAGCTCTGGTCCTTGTTCCAGTCCGCCCCCCTGGCAAGGGCCGCCCTGCCGCCAGCGGAAATTATTTGGGCGTAGTGGCCGGTGGCAAGGGCAACGGCGCCGAAGGCTTCTTCAGCGGCATCCCATACCCGGCCCAGTTTAAGGGTTGCATTGCATCGGGCGCAGGGATTGGGGGTTTTGCCCGCCCTGTATTCCGCAATGAAGGGGTCGATGACCAGCTCCCTGAAGTCATCCTCAAGATCGGCCACGTAGTGGGGTATGGACAGGGTCCGGGCCGCCTCCGCAGCGCTCCGCACAACGGGGCCGCCGGGGCCTCCCTGGCCGGGGATGACCATGGTAAGGCCCGCCACTTTCCACCCTTCCTTTATTAAAATCCGTGCGGCGACGGAACTGTCCACGCCGCCGCTCATGAGCGCCACCGCTCTTCTGTCTCCGACGGGCGGGAAGGGGGGGGACAGGGGGTTTGAAAGGAAAATTTTCATAAATTTCCTCCGCCAAAAATAGGTTGGTTCCTTCCGTTTCGTCGTGTAGTATAGGAAAAAAGGGCAAGGCCTACAAGCGGGAGGAAGATAAGTGAAGTCCATAATAGATGAAAAGGCTCAAAAACTTTTGGGCCTGCTGGAAGGTCTTAAACGCGTAGCGGTAGCTTTTTCCGGGGGAGTGGACAGCGCCCTCCTGGCTGCGGCGGCGGTAAGGGCCCTGGGAAGCGGGGCCGTTGCCGTCACAGCGGAATCCCCCACCCTCTCCATGCGGGAGAGGAGGGATGCGGGCGAACTGGCGGCCTTACTCGACATTAGGCACGAAATCCTGGTTCTGTCGGAGCTGGAGTGTCCCGAATTTGTAAAAAACGACGGAGAACGGTGTTACCACTGCAAGAAATTCCGTTTTGAAAAACTCTGCGCATGGGCAAAGGAGAAGGGCATCCCCCGGGTTGTCGAGGGGTCCAACGTCGACGACAAAAGCGACTACAGGCCGGGGATGAGGGCCGTGGCGGAGCTTCCGGGGGTAAGCAGCCCCCTTCTGGAGTCGGGCTTTTCCAAGGCCGAAATCCGGGAGCTCTCCCGGCGGTGGGGGTTGCCTACCTGGGAAAAACCGGCTGCGGCGTGCCTCGCAAGCAGGATCTCCTACGGGACTCCCCTGACCCGGGAAAACCTGGCCAGGGTGGAGAGGGCGGAGGAGATAGTCGGGGCTTTCTGCCCCCCCAACGTCCAGTACAGGGTGAGGGACCACGGGCCCATTGCCAGGATTGAAGCGGAACGGGAAATAATCCCCCTCCTGGCGGACCCTGAGAGGGGGGGCGAACTGGCCGAAGCCCTGGGGGCGCTCGGGTTTAAATGGGTAACCCTGGACCTGGAGGGCTACCGGATGGGGAGCCTTAACGACCAGCTGAAGGACGGATAGGCCTCCGGCCTCAGTCTGCGGGCATAAATTTAAGGGAGGCGGAGTTTATACAGTACCGCTTCCCTGAAGGCGGAGGCCCGTCGTCAAAGACATGGCCCAGGTGGGCGTCGCAGCGGCCGCACAGAACTTCGGTCCTGATCATACCGAAGGAGGCGTCCCTCTCCTCCTTCACAGGAGCGCCGTCAAGGTGGGCGGAGTAGCTCGGCCACCCCGTGCCGGAGTCGAACTTGTCCGCCGAGGAGAAGAGCTCCGCGCCGCAGCAGACGCAGGCGTAGACGCCCTCATCATGAAAGTTCCAGTATGCGCCGGTGAAGGGGTGCTCGGTGCCTTTTTTTCGGGCAATCTCAAACTGGAGGGGGGTTAAAATAGCCCTCCACTCCTCCTCGGTCTTCTCCACCCTGTCCGGGGGTTCGGCCCGGCATGTTCCCGGGACCGCCAAAAGAAACGCAATCAGCAATACTGCCAGTTTCATGACCGTCCTCCTAAAGCTTCCTGACGTATTCCATAAATTCGCGGATACTCCGGGCGCTGGTCCATGAGATATTAAACCTCTGCCGGACCTCAAGCCCCTTGTCCCCTCTCGACAGTATAAGACAGCTGAAATCGTTGTCCGAGAAGACAAGGTCGAACTTGAAGTGGGTCTCAAACTGGTCGTCCATGGCCAGGAGTTTGTCGTCGTCGGTGAAGTAGAGCGACAGCCCCCGCTCCTCCATGTTCTGCCGGATGAAACCGGTTATTATTGCGGATACGTGATCCATAGAGAGATACCTCCCCCCTCTTAGCTGTATAAAAAAGGCTATACTATTTTACGCCATATCGGGGAAAAGGTCATTCAGTAAGGGATCAAAAACATTAACTGATACGGCAAAAACCATTGACATAATACCCGCCCCAGGTATTTATGATAAAATAATGAAAAAAGGAGGAGTGCAAGTGAAACGTCAAAACTGGCGCAAGGCCCTGATGGGCCTGGCAGTACTGTCCCTTCCCGTTACCATGCTTTACCTCTCTCCCCTGCTTACCCTCCAGGGGGCCGTCCGGGGGGTTGTCACATCCAGCCTTATCTTCGTCATCCTGGCGGCGACCATAGCCTTTTTTGCCGGAAGGGTATTCTGCGGGTGGATATGCCCGGGAGGCGCCGTGCAGGAGATACTCTTTCCCGCCAACGACCGCAGACTGGGAGGAGGCCGGGCCGACTATATAAAATACGGTATTGCCGCCGCCTGGCTGGGGGCTTTGATCTATCTTTTTATAAGGGCGGGCGGCGTTAAGTCCGTGATCCCCCTCTTCGGGATTGAGAGCGGCCTCTCCCTCTCCTCCGGCAAAACGTACGTCATGTTCTACATCGCCATGGGAGGCATGGCCTTTCTCTCCCTGATGCTCGGGAGGCGGCCCTTCTGCCGGTACGGGTGCCTCCTGGCCCCCTTCATGATAGGGGGGCGAAAAGCGGCCAGGGCGGCGGGGACCCCCTGCCTCCGGCTTGAGGCGGAGAGTGAAAAATGCATCCACTGCAAGCTCTGCACTAAGGCCTGCCCCATGAGCATCGACGTCCACGGTCTGGTCACGGCGGGGGACATGTTCTCCCCCGAGTGCATCTCCTGCGGCGCCTGCGTCGACGTATGCCCCAAAGCGGTCCTCACCCTGGCATGGGGATCCATGGCGAAAAAGAGGGACGGGGACGGGGCCGCGAAAGAGCAATTGTAGCTAAAAGTCTGTCTTTTATGACCTTGACACGACAGACCGCAGACGGTATTATCCTATGAAATATTCAGATCAGGCGTTGCGCCGGGAAGGAGGACACAAAAATGAAAGTAGCCATTAACAGCGGCCTTGTACTGCTCCTCGTACTCATTATTGGCGGTCCCCCTTCCGGTGGGTTCGGCTAATAAGCCGTACGGATAAAACACCGGAACCGGGGACCCCTATAACAGGAGTCCCCGGTTTTTTTATTTTCAAATCAGTCATTATAAATTTTAAGGAGGAAGAAAGTCATGAAACAGTATCGCGAAGGCATGGAGCAGGAAGGAAGTATGGAGTTTTACCGCAGGGACGACAGGCATCTTAACGAGATGTTCTCTACAAGCTGGAGGGGGCCTTTTGAAGGTTTCTCCACGGGAAGAAAGACGCAGGCGCAGGAACCGGTAGCTTTTTCACCGGCAAAGATGCGCTGGAGGGGCCCCTTTGAGGGGCTCAGGTAAAATAACGGACCGCCGGTCAGGAAGCCGGCGGTACGTTATTTATTTTTCAATGCACTCCCTGCGGCGGAAGCACGAGACAAGGTGGTCGTTTATCATGCCCATAGCCTGCATGTGAGAGTAGCATATTACGGGCCCGAAGAACACGAACCCCCTGTCCTTCATAGTCTTGCTGACCTTCTCCGAGAGGGCCGTGGACGCCGGGACTTCCTCCCAGCTTTTCCAGCTGTTTACGAGGGGAGCGCCGTCCACAAAGTCCCACAAAAAGTCCGACAGGAACTTGCCCGACTCCCTCAGCGACAAGCAGGCTCGGGCGTTTTTTACTGCGCCTTCAATCTTTCTGCGGTTCCGGACAATACCCGT
>JAAYQT010000069.1 GCA_012519165.1 Synergistaceae bacterium | reverse complement strand
GCCACCTACGTGGTCATAGTGCCGTTTTTGTCCTGGGCATTCAGAAAAAAATCCCCGGGCGCTCTCTCCTTCATCGCCTCGGGAATTTGTCTTTACGGCATGGCCATGCTTACGCTGCAGGAGGGTCAGGAGGTCAACTCCGGCGACCTCCTGACTTTAAGCTGCGCCCTCTTTTACGCATGTCAAATCATTGCCATTGAACACTTTGCCCAAAAAAGAGATCCCATTATTTTTGCCATAATCCAGATCGTCGTAGTGGCCCTTGCAAGCCTGCCCATCGCCCTGATATTTGAAACCGGGGAAGGTTTGGGCGGCGGGGAAGCCCTGGGCAGTATTGCTTTCACGGTTGTTTTCTGCACTGTCTTCGCCATGGCGGTTCAAAACGTCGCCCAAAAATTTACGCCTTCCACCCACACGGCCATCATTTTGAGCATGGAGTCCGTTTTCGGCGCGCTGTCGGGTATTTATTTTATGGGCGAGGTTTTTTCAGCAAAAATGGCTGCGGGATGCGTCCTCATCCTCTTCGCCGTCCTCCTGACCGAGGTCGGGCCTTCGCTGGCTGAGCGCCTTTTCGGCCTCCCTGCCACCGGGGAGAAGGGCTAGGTCCGCCTCCTCTGTCCGGCGCCCGGAAGGCCGGCCGCACCAGGCATTTGGGACCGTCCCCTATGAGGTCCTCCCTGCCCGCCTCCTGCAGGGCCCTTATCACCATCTCCCTGTTTTCAGGCGCCCCGTACTGAAGGAGGGCCCGCTGCATCTTACGCTCCCTTACGCTTTTTGGGACATAGACCTCTTTCCACGAGAAGGGGTCGACTCCGGAATAGTAGATGCATGTGGACAGGCTTCCCGGAGTGGGAATGAAGTCCTGAACCTGCTCCGGCTGGTATTTTATATCCCTCAGGAACTCCGCCAGAAGCGCCGCGTCCTTGAGCTCCGCGCCCGGGTGGGACGAGATAAAGTAGGGAACAAGGTACTGTTTTTTGCCCAGTTTTTTATTCGCCCGGGCATAGGCCTCCATAAATTTCACGTAGACTTCCGGGCGCGATTTTCCCATTATGGACAGAACCCGGGGCGATACGTGCTCGGGGGCTATTTTCAGCTGTCCGCTCACGTGATATTCGCAAAGCTCCTCCAGGAAGTTGTTTTTTTTGTCCTCCAGAAGGTAGTCAAACCTGACCCCCGACCGTATGAAGACTTTTTTTACTCCCGGGAGGGCCCGCAGCTTCCGCAGAAGGGCTATGTAATCGGAGTGGTCGGCCTCCAAATGCCGACAGGGCGCCGGGTGCAGGCACTGTTTGCCCCGGCACGCACCCCGGGAGAGCTGCTCTTTGCATGAAGGAATTCTGAAGTTGGCCGTGGGCCCGCCTACGTCGTGAATGTAGCCCTTGAAATCGGGAAGGGACGTTAGAAGCCTGGCCTCTTTAATCAGGGACTCATGGCTCCTTGCCTGTATTATCCTCCCCTGGTGGTAGTGAATTGCACAGAAGGAGCAGCTTCCGAAGCAGCCTCTGTGGCTGGTGAGGCTGAAGCGGACCTCCTCGATGGCCGGGACTCCGCCGGCGCTTTCGTACATGGGGTGCCACGTCCTTGTGTAGGGCAGACCGTAAATTTCATCCATTTCCGCGCTGGAGAGGGGCATGGGGGGCGGGTTCTGAACGGCCCACAGGCCGCCGGATTTTTGGGCTACGGCAGCCCCGTGAAAGGGGTCCTGCTCGTCGTACTGAAGCCTGAATGCCTCGGCGAATTTAAACCGGTCCGAGGCAGCCTCTTCCCAGGAGGGAAGCCGGACATGGCCCCCTCCCTCCGGCAGTGCGGCCGTCTTGTACATGGTTCCCCTGACTGACCTGATATCCTTTATTGATACGCCTCTGTCCAGAAGGGATGCGATCTCCCTTATCTGGGCCTCGCCCATACCGTAAACAAGGAGGTCCGCTCCGCTGTCGATCAGGATGGACCGGCGCGGCTTGTCGGCCCAATAGTCGTAGTGGGCAAACCTCCTGAGGCTGGCCTCCACTCCGCCTATTACCAACGGCACGTCTCCCCATAACTGTCTTATTCCGTTGCAGTAGACTATGACCGCCCTGTCGGGCCGCAGTCCTTTCCTGCCTCCGGGAGAGTAGCTGTCCCTGCTTCTGTCCTTTTTGGCGGCAGTAAACCGGTTAAGCATGGAGTCGAGGTTGCCGGAGGTGACAAGAACCGCCAGCCGGGGGCGCCCCATGGAGCCGTAGGACCGGACGTCCCGCCAGTCGGGTTGCGGAAGTATCCCCACCCTGAAACCGGCGGCCTCCAGTACCCTGGCTATCACGGCCCCGCCGAAGCTGGGGTGGTCGACGTAGGCGTCCCCGTTTACAAGGAGAAAATCCAGCTCTTCCCACCCTCTGGCCTCCATGTCGGCCCGGCATACGGGCAGAAAGGACGTTCCCGGAACGGGCGGCGTCAATTAAGGGCTCCTGCGGTTATGGACTTAACCTTATAATTTTCATAAGTTATTTTAATTCCCGTAGATTTATCGGTCCTGTATATTTCGGCTCCTCCCGTCAATTCGCCCGGATGACCGAGGACGGAAAGGACCTCTCTTTTATCGGCCCCCACTTTAAGGCCTCCGTCAAGGACATAATCCGGGGAGCTGAGGACTATCTTTTTTACCTCGCTGCCTGCAGGCCCCTCCAGGAGAACCACTGAAGTCTTTCCAAAGGTCATGGAAACTTCTACCGCCTCCCCTTCCGCAGTTTTAACTTTTTTGGAAGAGGTTTTGGAGGCCTTACCCAGCCTCTCTTCTATCTGGCTCCCGGACGTGCCGAAGGAGGCAAGGGCGTTATCAAGGAAGAGGGGCGACAGCCCTGTATTACCGGGGGCCAGGACTGTAAGGAATTTACCGAAAATCCACCCTTCGGAGCCTCCCTGCAGCTTAATCCT
>JAAYQT010000068.1 GCA_012519165.1 Synergistaceae bacterium | reverse complement strand
GATCTTCATAACCCTTCCCGAAGGCGCCGAGGAGACGGCCCGGAGCGAAGAGGGCGTCAGGGTAACAGGACCTGACGGCTCCCGCATAGCCATTGCGCTGTACGGGGATTTTGAAACGGCCGCGAAGGAGACGGCCAAATTAAACGAGGGCCTTCGAAAGCACGGCACAAGCTCGGTAAAATGCGGCGAGGGCACCGTTGAGGCCACCCTCTACTCCGGCGATGAGGACGGAGTAAAGACGGCTGTCTTGTCCGCCCGCTGGGAAGGTACCGGAGGCTCGGTAATTATAAAGCTACCGAGGGAGAACTACGCCGCCGCCGGGGACTGGATTAAGGAGATGCTGTGCAGCGTTAAGCTAATAAAGAAATAAGAAAACGCCGGTTCTGAAATTGCAAGCGCCCCGGCACTACGCCGGGGCGCTTTTTTCGTAACCACCAACGGAAAAACTTACTAAATCCTCAACACCGCTGCGGTAAATTCCACAAACAGGTCCAGACGGTTCTCGACTACGTCCTTCATTATGGCGACGTCCAGATCCCGGTAGTCGTGGACCAGCACGTTTCTAAAGCCTACCATCCTGCCCAGGTCGCGGGCCATCTCCCAGCCGATAAGTCCCGCCCCCGCCAGCAGCAGGAAGCTCTCCCGGCTCTCTTTGGGGATGCCGAGTTTAAGGGTTTTTACCACGTGATTGGGCAGGTCTATGCAGAGCTCCGCCGCGCGCTGGATGTTCAGGGCTATGGCGTCCTGTTTAAGAAAATCCTGCTCGAAGGGGAGGTCGGAGGCTTCGGCGTAGTAGGCTTTTACCCTCTGGACGCACCTTTCCACGTCCTCCTTCTTGTTGAGGACGATATCGTCCATCATTGAAGAACCCTCCCCGACTCCTTCACGGCCTCAAGAATACCGGCCCTCTCCTGCTGCAGTTTCTGGTAGAAGGATATGACGAGCATCTCGTATGTATCCGCGGCGGTGCGGTCGGCTATAAAGAGGGGCCGCCCGGTCCTAACCACCTCAAACTGAAAGACCGTGTTAGTCCCCCGGAGGTCCACCAGATCCACCGGCCGTGAGAGGATTTCCTCCAGGGCATAACGACAGCTGAAAACGTCATCCGTCCCGGCCCTCTCCGGCAGCAGCAGGCCGATGTCCACGTCGCTGTCGCGGCGCTCGTACTTGGTCCCGAAGGAGCCGAAAAGCCAGGCCGCCCGGGCGCCGGGGAAATGTTTCAGCAGGACGGCGGTAATTTTTTTCTCCACGAGCCTCACCTCCGGGGCAGAATGGCCGGCAAGTCTGCAATAGCCCCTGCCAGACCACATTCTAGCATTTAAGTACCTTGTTTTGCGGAAAATCAGCCTGAAGCCGGCCGTAAAACGCAGCTTTAAGTTCGCCCGGCGGCGGGTGTTATAATTATCAGACAAGACGCGTGCAGCCCCGGAACTGCCGGGCCACTGCAAGGGGATTAGACACTCTTACAGGGGCCGCCCCCCGCGAAAGGAGCGCTTGGTATGACTGAAGAGAGCCTGACTCCCGGGCCCCGCCAGGAGGGCCGGTCCTTCGTAGAAATCATCAGCTACTCCCCCGGCGGCTGCGAGGAGACCCGCGACGCCTCCCCCGAAGACTGCGCCCGGGCAATCGGCTCTCCGGGGGTGACGTGGATAAACGTGGACGGCCTGGGAAACGAAGAATCGGTTCACCGCATTGGGGAACTCCTGGGCCTCCACCCCCTTACCGTGGAGGATATTTTTAATACCGGCCAGCGCCCCAAGGCTGAGGACTTCGGGTTCTACCTCTTTTTTGCGCTGCGGATGCTGACTTACGACGAGGCCGCCCGCACGGTGGGCAACAGAAATTTAAGCGTAGTCCTGGGAGAAGGCTGCGTGGTAACGTTTCAGGACGGGGTGGACGGGGACCCCCTCAACCCGGTCAGGGAGCGGATTAGGTCGGGCAAGGGACGCATCCGGGGGGAAGGGGCAGACTACCTGGCCTACGCAGTGATGGACTCGGTAATCGACGAGTATTTCGGTGTCCTGGAAAAGCTCGGCGACCACATTGAGGACCTGGACGACCGGATTCTCTCCGCCCCCGACGGCGCCCACATGAAAGACCTTCACCTGCTGAAGCGGGAGATGCTCTTCCTCCGGAAGGCGGTGTGGCCCCTGCGGGAGGAGATTTCAGCCCTGGAGAAGAGCGATTCCCGACTGGTAGGCCCGTCGGTGAAACCCTTTCTGCGGGACCTTTACGACCACACCATCGAGATAATCGACATGATAGAGACCAACCGGGACATTGTAAGCGGCATGCACGACACCTTTCTCTCCGCCATAAGCAACAGGATGAACGAGATTATGAAGGTGCTCACCATCATCGGCACCATCTTCATTCCGCTGACCTTCATCTCCGGGATTTACGGCATGAACTTTGAGCATATGCCGGAGCTCAAGTGGCCCTTCGGGTACTTCGCAGTGCTGGGGATCATGGCGGCGCTGGCCGCCGCAATGCTGGCCGCCTTCAGAAAACGAAAGTGGTTCTGAGGGCGGGGATGCCTGCAACCCGACTGAAGCTTAAATACATATATTTCCTATTGACGAGGTCCTCTCTTCTACGTACAATAACCTGTACATAAGGGGGAAGTTTAGATGGAAGCAATTACATACACTTCAGCGAGGGCAAACCTTGCCGCCACCATGGACATGGTCTGCGACGACCACAAACCCGTTATTATCACCCGCAGCGGCAGCAGGTCGGTAGTCATGCTGTCCCTTGAGGACTACAACGCGTTGGAAGAGACGGCATACCTGCTCCGGACCCCGGCAAACGCCGCCCGACTCCTCTCCGCCGTGGGCAGCCTCCGCGCAGGAAAGGGGAGGGAGCGGGAACTGGCGGAATGAAGCTGATATTTGCCGAGGAGGCCTGGGAGGACTACCTCTTCTGGCAAAAGCACGACAGAGCCGTGGTAAGCCGCATAAACAGGCTCATTAAGGAGATTTGCAGGGATCCCTTCGCCGGGATTGGGAAGCCTGAACCCCTTAAGCATGCACTGGCCGGTTTCTGGTCCCGCCGCATCAACGATGAGCACCGCATAGTCTACAGGGTTGAAGACGGGACCCTTTTAATTGCCCAGCTCCGCTTCCACTACGGCGGAGACTAAAAAAACCGGCAGCTTCCGCCGCCGGCACTTTGCCTACTTCGCCTGGGATTTTACTACCTCGTACCCAAGCCCCGTAATGGCCTTTTCAACCTCCTCCAGGGTGAGCTTTTCGTCGTCAAAGTCGAACTTCACCTTGCTGGAGTTGAACATTATCTTGACCGTGTCCTTTTCAACGCCCTCAAAGGACTTCACCGCGTTCTCGATTTTCTGCACGCAGGAAGGGCAGGCCAGGGCCTCAAGCTGAATTGTGGCTGTCTTCATTACTATAACCTCCCGTTATTTTAATCTAAAGTTTAATTTGCCTTGCTACAATCTGTACCGCAGCAGCCTCATGCCGTTCAGGATCACGGCCAGGATGCTTCCTTCGTGGACCAGCATTCCTATGGACATGTTCATCCACTCGCTGAAGAATACGGCGCCCAACAGGAAGAACACCACGCCCACGGCGATGAAAATGTTCTGCCTCATGTTCCGGGCGGTGGCCTTGGTCAGCCCAAGGGCGTGGGGCAGGCGGCCGAAGTCGGAGTTCATAAGCACCACGTCCGACGTCTCGATGGCCACGTCCGTCCCGCCGCCCATAGCGATGCCTATATGGGCCAGGGCAAGGGAAGGGCTGTCGTTAACGCCGTCCCCCACGAAGGCCACCACACGGCCCTCCTCCTCAATGAGCCTTTTCACGTAGGCCGACTTGTCCTCGGGCAGCATGTTGCCGTGGGCCTCGGTGAGGCCGAGCTCCCGGCTGACGGCGTCCACCGTGCCCTGGTTGTCGCCCGAGAGCATTACCAGGTGCTTCACGCCGAGTCTCTTCAGCTGCTTAAGGTACTCCTTAACGCCCTTGCGTATCTGGTCCCGGATTCCCATAAGGGCCTTAAGCTCCCCGTCCACGGAGGTGAGCACGATAGAGCTGCCGCTCTCCTCAAACCGGGCGATGTCCGCCCTGGCCTCTTCGCCGAGGAAAACCCCCTCCTGCTCCATCAGGGCCACGTTGCCCACTGCAACCCGGGCGCCGTCCACGGTGGCGGTAATCCCCCCGCCCTTGATGACGGTGGTGTTCTCCACGGGGAAGACGTCCGTCTCGCCTATATCGTCCAGCACCGCCTTCGCCAGCGGGTGGCCCGACTCCCGCTCCACGCTGGCCAGGTAAGCCAGGGCCCTGTCCATATTATCGCCGTAATATTTTTTTTCAACAACCGAGGGGTTTCCCGCAGTCAGGGTGCCCGTTTTGTCGAACACCATGGTGTCCAGACGGCTGAAGTCGCCTATGACCTCGCTCCCCTTCAGCAGCACGCCGTGGCGGG
>JAAYQT010000067.1 GCA_012519165.1 Synergistaceae bacterium | reverse complement strand
CTCCCTTGACGACATAGTTCTTGAGAACATCTCCTTCATCCCCCCTGACCTCCGGGAGAAACGGTCCGACATAGTCTACCGAATACGAAGCGGCGGCCTCGAGGCCTACGTCTACATCCTCATAGAACACCAGTCCAGGGTGGACTACCTCATGCCATTTCGCCTGCTCTCCTACATGGTCCAACTCTGGTCCAGGTGCATTAGTGAGCGATCGGTTAAGAAGGCTGCTCTTAGTCTTTCCGGAAGAGGAAAAAATCCTTCTTGCGAAGCATCTTGGGGGGTATTTAAGCATCCTTGCAAAAAAAGAGGGTTTGGAAATAGCTGCCTCGGCAGAGGAGTATTTTGAAGGGAAGGAGGCGGTGGGAATGCTTGCCTACCTAGAAAAGCAACTACGGAAATCCAGGAAGGAAGGGCTTGAAGAGGGACTTGAAAAAGGTCTTGAAAAAGGCCTTGAAAAAGGCCGGGGAGAGGGCAGGGGAGAGGGGAAGCTTGAGATGGGGATTTCCGTCGCCCTGGCCATGCTGGGAAATAATGAGCCCGAGGAAAAGATACTTCTTTACACGGGCTTTACCCCGGAGCAGCTTGCTGAAATCCGGGACGGAAGGCGAAGCAAGGGGTAGGGACGCAGAGTTTCAGCTCCTGGTCGTCTAAAATGGAGCCCCTGCTGTCAAAAATTGAAGTCCCGCCCGGCGATCGATGCCGGGCGGGACTTCACTGGAAAAAACGCCGCAGTTTAGCGCTAATCCTCAACCTTCGCTGATGAAACCGGGTTGTTCGTTGAACAGGTCAAGACATGCGTCCACGGCTTCGGGGTCGTACAGTTCGTTCCGCTTTGCTCTGATCTCGTCAAGGGCCGCTTTCAGACCCAGGGCCGGCCGGTAGGGGCGGTAGGACATCATGGATTCTACCACGTCCGCCACGGCCAGGATGCGGGCCTCGGGCAGTGTTTCGCTTCCCCGGAGTCCCTGCGGGTATCCCGACCCGTCAAGTCTCTCGTGGTGCTGACGTACTATCCCCGCCACCGGCCACGGGAAGTCCACCTCTTTCAGGATGTCATACCCCGACTGGGCATGGGTTTTTATCAGCTCAAACTCAATGCGCGAGAGCGTCCCGGGCTTGCTGAGAATCTCGCCGGGGATCTCGATCTTGCCTATATCGTGTACAAGGCCTGCAATGCGGAGCCCCTCGCACTGCGTGTCATCAAGCCCCGCCCTCTTTCCCAGCTCCCCGGCCAGGAGGGCCACCCGCTCCTGGTGGCCTACGGTGTAGGGGTCCTTTTTGCCTACAATCTTGCCCATCGTCCTGATTACATCGGAGAAGATATTCTGCAGTCTGCCGTAACCTTCAGCCGCCCGGCGCTCCGCTTTTTGCCGCTCCTCCGCCTCCCTGCGGGTCTCCTCGTAAAGGCGGGCGTTTTCAAGGGCAATAGAGGCCGCTGCGGCAAACTGGTCCATCTGGTCGAGGGTGTGCTCGTCGATCGCTCTGACCTCATCCCTGAAGACGGTCGTGATGGCGCCGAGAATCCGCCGGCCCCGGTGCAAGGGGATGCCTATTATCGTTGTAATGTCCCTGAACTCCTCCATATCCATGCGTCCCCGGTAGGAATGGTAATCGTCTATTACGATCCGCCTTCCCTCCTTTAATACTTCGGCCATAAAGCCCCTATCCATAGGTATGCTCATTCCCACCAGCGGCTTAAACAGGCCTTCGCCCCACGTTATCCTTCTTGACTCACCGCCGCCCTCCATCACGCTTACCAGGCCGTCGGAGGCCCCCGCAAACTCAAGGGCCTTATCCAGTATCTGCCTGACCAGGGTCCCGGGATCAAGTTCCTCCATGAAGGCCATTGACGTGTCGTGAAGCAGAGACAGCCTCTCCTCCGCCAGTTTCCTGTCGCTTATATCCATAAGGCAAGACTGGTAAAGGACCGCCTCCCCGCCCCGGTCGTAGTAAAAGGTGGTCCGGTCCTCCACCCAGTGGGCCCTGCCCGCTTTATCGACTATCCTGTAGTCGGCCAAAAGAGATGGGCGTTTTTCTGCCAGCGCCTCCCGGAATGCGGCATCCACCCGCTCCCTGTCCTCCTTCAGGAGGATTTTGTCAAAAGGGGCCTCATCCATTACGATCTCCGGCACAGTGTACCCGTAGAGGCCGATGTTGTCGGTAACGAAGTCAATGGAGCGGTCCCCGGCGGGCTCGCCCCATAGAATAATCACCGGGGTGTTAGCAATAACCTGGTTAAGGTTGTAACCTTCCCTAAGAGGCGCCATTCAGCATTCCCCCGTTAAAACTCTGTTTTTCTCCCGTTTCCTTTACCGGGGCCGCATATTCATATTCCCTAAACCAAAATCTCCGCCAGATGCTCTTTCAGGACGGCCCGAAGCCCGGCCGCTTCCAGAGGCTTTGCCAGGTAGCCGTCCATTCCGCTCTCCTCGCAGGCTATTTTTGTGTCCTCCAGAACGTCGGCTGTAACGGCGATTATGGGCGTTCGGGCTGTTCCCCGTTCTCTCTCCGCTTCTCTTATCCCGGCGGCGGCTTGCGAGCCGTCCATAACGGGCATGTGAAGGTCCATTAATGCTATGTCGGGAGCATTTTTAGTAAAAACCTCCACCGCTTCCCGGCCGTCGGCGGCCTCAAGGATGACCGAGCCGGGAAGAAGCTTGGAGACTATTACCCTGAGCAGCCTGCGGTTTAATTTATGGTCCTCGGCTATGAGGACTACCGCCGGCCTCTTTGTCTCAAGGGGCAGAAGAGGGTAGGCGTCCTCCCCCTTTCTGGCGGCGGGCACGGTCTGGTCGACGCAGGAGGCCTGAAGGGTGAAGAAAAACCGGCTCCCGTCCCCCGGAACGCTCTCCAGTTCAAGACGGCTGCCCATCTTTCTCAGAATGGAGTCGCAGATGGGAATGCCAAGGCCCGTCCCCCCGTGTTTTCTGGTGAGGGAGCCGTCCCGCTGATAGAAGGGCGCAAAGATCTCCCGCTGAATTTCGGGCGGGATGCCCGCGCCCGTATCCTTCACTGAAAAAGTGTATTCGCACATGCCGTCCTTCGGGATCGACGCCAGAACCGACAGCCCCACGCTCCCTTTTTCGGTAAACTTGACGGCGTTTCCAAGCAGGTTTACCAGAACCTGCTTCAGCCGCGCAGGGTCCACTGCGGCAAGGCGGCGGATGCTGCCGTCCCTGTGGAATTTCAGGTCTATGTTTTTTTCAAGGGCCGTTCCCCTTACCGCGTCCAGAGCCTGGCGGGCGATGTCGTTAACGTCGGAGGGACGCATTTCAAGGCGCAGCTCCCCCGCCTCTATCCTGGAGATGTCCAGCACGTCGCTGACCACTTCAAGGAGGGAGGCCGACGAGGTGCGGATATAGTCCACATACTCCCTCTGCCTGTCGTCAAGAGAGGTATCGGCCAGGAGTTCCAGAAAACCGATTACGCCGTTAAGTGGGGTGCGGATTTCGTGGCTGGTGTTGGCCAAAAAGGCGCTCTTTGCCCTGCTGGCGGACTCCGCCTCGTACCGCAGTCGTTCTGCCTCCCCCTTGGCATGCAAAAGTTCCGCCTCGGCCCGCCTTATATCGGTAAAATCGGCGGTGACCGTGGCAAACTTGTTTTTTCCGGGCGACACTATAGATATGCGGAAATGCTTGTCCAAAGGGGGGTAGTAGGTTTCGAAGGTCCTTGGCTCCCCGGTAATGGCGACGGGGGCGTACTCCTCCAGGTAGGGCGCCCGCCCGGTTCCGTATACTTCCGAGCCGAGCCGGCCCACCGCATCTTCCGCCTGAATTCCCGTCATGTCGGTGTAGGCCTTGTTGCAGCTTGTGATCCTGTAATCTGACGGGCGGCCGTCTTCGTCAAAAACCAGATCATGGATGGCCACCATCTCGGTCATGGAGGAGAACAGAGCTTTCAGGTTCTCCTCGCTCTCCTTCATGGCTTTCTCTGCCCGTTTTCTGCGTTCAACACTCCTGAACAGAAAAAAGACGGCGCCGGACTGAAGGATCAGCGCGGCAATGAAAATTACCGCAATCCACCTGTCCCTGCGTTTCACCGCCTCGCGGGCCGCAATTTTTTCAGTCTCGTCGATAATCATGGACATGAGAAGGTCCTTGCCTGCCAAGGATACGGGGGATGTAATAACCTGCACGTCCCGCATCGATCCATCAGCCAGCCTGTGCCTGAATTCAAACATCCTTACGCCCTCTCTGTAAGCCTTCTGCCTTTCCGCGCTCAATTCGTCCGGCAGCAGGACGTTTATCTGGTCAATGTTCATCTCCTGAATTTTTGAATAGCCGTAGAAGATCCGGGCGGCCTGGTTTGCTTCCACGATGGCGCCGCTGTCGGGGTCGATGAGCAGCGCAGGAGTTGCGTTTTTCATAAACAGGCCGTAGCCGGAGAATACTTTCCTGGAGGCGCTCTCCCAGTCGGCGAACATGGTCCAGCCCTCGGGGGACACAATCAGCGAAGCGGGAGGCAGGGAGGAGGCGGCTATGCCGTACTTTTCAAGCATCTCCTGGCTGAAGAGGTACTGGTTGGGACTCTCCATAGTCACGGGGATGTCGTCCGCCCTCTCCCCGGCCAGAATCCGCAGGGCCAGCCGGGCCGCCGCCTCGCCCTGGGACCTGCCGTGGACCACCTTGCCGCCCAACATGCCGTTGCGAACTAAAAAATCAGCGGTGACCAGAACAGGGGCTCCCGTGGATTTGCTTACAAGGTCAAGGGCTTCCGCCGTAAGCAGTGATTTTCCCGAAGGGGTTTGAAAGTAGTTCAGGTAAAGGACGGCGGAAGTTTTGGGGTCGAGCTCCGAAAGTCTGCGCTGCAACTCTTCTGGCTCAAGCTCGTTAAGCCAGAGAAATTCAGCCCTGCCCTGAAAAAACCGGGCAGCAATCCTCCTGGCCTCCCTGTGGTTGCTCTTCTCCGCCAGCCTTGAACCGGAGACGGCGGCAATGGTTTTAACGTCGGGGAACAGGTCGAAAATAAGGTCCAGAGTCTCGTGAACGGACTTGGCTTCGTTCACACCCGTGATATTGGCCATCCCCGCAATGCGGTTAGGGGTAAAGTCGTTGGCGCCGCAGAAGACCTTGGGAACGTCGCCGAACAGGCCGTCGCCACTCTTTCTTATGAACGCAAGGGCGTTGTCGTCGGTGCAGATTATGACGTCGAAGGCAACTCCCTTGTCTGTGTACTTCCCCCTCAAGAGGGTCTCCATGGCGTCCAGGTGCGCCTCCCCCGGGTTTCTCATGGCGTCCAGGTATTCCACGCAGAGCCGGATATCCAATCCGGCGGCGGATCGCAGGGTGTCTACAACCCCGCCGTGGACCGAATCTGACCATTCGTAACCTTCATGGTAAGAGTGGAGGAGCAGTACATGGTTTTCTTCCCGGGCCGAGGCCGAATGGGGATGCAAAAGCAGCAAAAAAACCTGGATGGCGAATAAAAACAACGATATTTGCAGCAATGAGCCCGAGACAGAGCGAAGGCGCGGACAATCCGATTTCATCCAATTCACCACTCCTTGCCCGCGCAACAGAGAAGGCATAGCCCGGCCGCATCCCCGCGCGCAGACTGATAAGCCCGTGAAAGGCTTCCCAAAATGCCCGTATTTTCAAAAAACGTCCTGTGCAAAAAATAATATCTTAAATATCATACTATAACTACCCAATTTTTCAATTAAAACCGGCCCGAGCCGGCATTTCGACGGGAGGTGCAAATTTTTTCCATAACGTTTACAATAGGGACACAAAATGATTGGGAAGGAGGAGGTTCAAATCTTTCGGCTTATCGACCTCTTCGCAGGAGCGGGCGGAATGACCCTGGGTTTTACCGACAATCGCTTCTGCGGAGATTTTTCCTGCGTTTTCTCCCTGGACTTCGATAAATCGGCCATGCTTACCCACTCCGCAAACTTTGAAGGAGAGCATGTAGTCGCCGATATAGAAGAATTTCTCCGGTCAGGCGCCGACTGCCCAATCGCAGACGTGGTTATAGGAGGCCCTCCTTGTCAGGGATTCAGTCTCCTGAACAAGGGAAGAAAACTAGATCCAAGGAGGGCTCTTTGGGAGCCTTTTCTTGAGGTGGTTTTTAGAAGCGGCGCGCCCGTGTTCGTAATGGAAAACGTAGCGGAGTTGCTCCGTTCCCCCGAGATGGAGGAGATAAACCGGCGGGCCGAAGAAAACGGCTTTATCCTGCATGCCTCCGTGCTGAACGCCGCCGATTACGGAGCTCCCCAGGTTCGGAAGCGAACCATCAGCATCGGGGCCAGGGCGGACCTTTTTCCACTGGGACTCGCCATGCCGGAACCTACCCACGCGGGAAGATGGAGAACCGTCAGAGAGGCCATCGGCGACCTTCCCGACCCCGCAGGCGCTGAAATAAGGGACGTACCGCCGCCCCTGGACCTCCATTTCGGAAGGAATCCAAGGCCTGAGAGCGTTGAACGCTACAAGGCCGTTCCCCCCGGAGGCAACAGGTTCGACCTTCAGGAAAACGCCCCCCACCTTCTGCCCGAGTGCTGGCGGAAAAAAACCTCGGGAGGGACCGACCTCTTCGGCCGCCTTTGGTGGGACAGGCCGTCGGTCACCATCAGGACGGAGTTTTTTAAACCTGAGAAAGGCCGCTACCTTCACCCTGAGAAACACAGGCCCATCACTCACAGAGAAGCGGCTCGGCTTATGGGCTTCCCCGACGACTTTCTTTTCAGGGGAAGCAAGGTGGAGATCGCCCGGCAGATAGGAAATGCAGTCCCCCCTCACCTTGCCGGGGCAATCGCCCGAAATATCGGCGCAAATCTTCAAAAAACCTATCGTGGACGGAGCATTACAAAGGCAGCATCATGACCGAAGGATATTGGACCTTGCTATTTAACGAAGGCTTTACGCGGCAAAATTACCTGTGGCGGAAATACCGAAATAGGGTATAATACCCTCGGCTTTTATTCCGGAGAACCCTTCCCCGGAAAAGAGCCATACTCGACGGAAGGGGGAAGCGCCTGTGGATTGGGGAAGAATGCCCGCCGATACCATGGTGGTTGAAAGCAAAAATATCGTCCTTAGGGATATAGTCCAGGTCGCGGCCGACGGCGTGGATACCCGGGAGGGCCTCGTGGAAACGCTGGGCCTTACCGGCGACGAAGAAGGGGCGGAGAACCTGCAGCCCATTCTCGACGTGTTTCTTCCGCTCATCGCGCGCCTTCGCAGCGGCGGCTGCGGCGGCGGGTGAGCGGGCTGCAGCGGCAGCTGTTAGCTGCCCTTCGGTTGGCTCAAAAAAACCGGGGCGCCTCTTGCGGGAGGGCCCCGGTTTTTTTAGTTTACAGGGACAAGGGCGCCTACTTGTTCCTCACCCGCCTGCCCCCGGCAGATCTCCGCAACTTTAAGCAGGGATGCCGAAAGCCGTCCGCTGAGGGCCTCTACCTCCCTGAGCAGGCTTCTGGCCCTTGCGCCGTCGCCTGACTCGGCGGCCGTCTTTACTGAGTGGCCCATGCCGTGGAGCTTGTCGTGCATGGAAAGGATGTCCTTCCACAGGGCCTCGGGGGCGCCATCGGGCCGCTCAATGAAGGAAAGAAAAATTCCGAACTGGCACCGTTTGGGGTCCGTCTCCAGGTCCCACCAGCCTCCGTCGACGTAAGCCTTAAGGCCTTCCACCCAGCGGCCGTGGGCTTTAACCGCATCCTCGGCAATAACCGCAAAGTCTCCGGGCCTCATGGCCTTGATGACGGAGAGGCCCCTTACCATCTTCGACGCCTCCCCGGCGCCCTCAGTGGAGGTCTTTTTTAACCCTTCCGCCGTGTGGGAGAGATGGTTTATCCGCTCCTCTATGGCCGAAAAAGCCCCCGTCATCTTTTCAGTCTCGTTAGTCACCGTCTCCGCCGACGCGGCCAGCTCCTCCGACGACGCCCCCAGCTCCTGGGCGGCGGCGGCCACCCGCTCCGACGAGTCGGATATTCCCCCTATGCCGTTTAGCACGGCCCCGATCTCTGAAAGTACGGCTTCCACCGTCCTGCGGGCCTCGTTCATCCTGGCGGCGGCGGACTCCACCCCGCCGGAGGTGTTGCGGACGCCCGAGACCAGCTCCTGAAGGTTGGCCGATATGGCGGCGGCGGCCGTCTTGCTCTCCTCGGCCAGTTTGCGGACCTCT
>JAAYQT010000066.1 GCA_012519165.1 Synergistaceae bacterium | reverse complement strand
TTGATCTACATCAGCAACGGGGCGGGGACCTGGGGTCCTCCCGTAAGAGTCCTGGCCCCGCCCGAGGTAACCATCTTTGATATAGTCAGGGAGACTGCGCCTTAACCGTGAAGGATCTTAAGGCAGGCGTCGCAGAGGGCCTGGAGGCTGGAGACGGTCTTTTCGTCCGGGAGCCCCGACGCGTCGTAAGCCAGGGGAAGCTCGGTGCATGCGGCGCATACGGGCAGGTCTCTCTCCTCCCAAAGCTTCAAAACCGCAGTCTTCAGAAGGGCGCCTCCCTCGGCCTTCCTGTTTGATTTCACCAGGTTGATGCTCTCCTGGACCTGCTCCTGCACGTCCATGGCAGGCTCGTAAAAGGTATATCCTGTCTCTTTAGCCCTTCGCTGGTACAGTCCGCTGTCCATGGTCCCCCTGGTGGCAAGCAGCCATGCGCCTGCCGGGCTCATGGCCGAGGCGGCCTTTACCGTCTCTTCAATGATGTGGACGAAGGGCACGGGCAGCTCCCCCCGGAACCGGTCGATGAAGAAGTGGGCCGTGTTGCAGGGTACTGCAAGCAGGTCGGCCCCCCATCCGGCCAGGGTGAGGAGGTTCTTCTTAAGCCGTTCCGCAGGGTCCTCGCCGACCCCCAAAATTGCGCTGCTACGGTCAGGTACGCCGGGGTCCGAGAGCAGGTAGAGGGGCGCATGCTCCTGGTCCTTTGATACGGGCGCCCGCTCCGCCATAAGCCTTAAAAATTCCGCCGCCGCTGCGGGCCCCATGCCGCCCAAAACTCCGAGGGTTTTCCCGGAGGAAACGATTTTTTCCATAATAACGCCCCCCTGTTTTTTCTCTGTTAACAGAAATATACCACGAGGAGAGCCGTTAAAGTTGACAGACTGCCCCTCCTCGCTTAATTTAAACAAAAATACCGGACTAGAGTCCGCCGCTGCGGGGAAGAACTCGGCGCGGCGCGGTCCTTGACGAGGAGGAGACAGACTTATGATATTGGATCTTTTCAGGCTTGACGGTAAGGTGGCCGTTGTCACGGGGGCACGCAAGGGCCTGGGGTTGGGCATTGCTGCGGGGCTTGCGGAGGCCGGGGCGGACGTGGTTGGAGTAGGCCCCATTCCCATGCCGGAGACGGAGGAGGCGGTTACGTCCGCAGGCAGGAGATTTTTATACGTGGAGGCGGACCTGGCCACCCAGAGGGATATTCCGGACATTGCGGCAGAGACGACAGCCTCCCTGGGTTCGCTGGATATTCTGGTGAACAACGCGGGGATAATCAGAAGGGACGATATCCTCGAGTTTTCCGAGGAGGACTGGGACGACGTAATGAACGTCAATCTGAAGAGCCTCTTCTTCCTCTCCCGGGAGGCTGCCCGCCAGATGGCAAGGCAGGGCAGGGGAGGCAAGATAATTAATATCGCGTCGATGCTCTCCTTCCAGGGAGGGGTCAGGGTCCCCTCCTATACGGCCAGCAAAAGCGCCGTCGCAGGGCTCACAAAACTGCTTGCCAACGACCTTGCAAAGTACGGGATACAGGTTAACGCCATAGCCCCGGGCTACATGGCCACCGACAACACGGAACCGTTAAGGAAAGACCCCCTCAGGGAAGAGGAGATTCTTTCCCGGATTCCCCTGGGCCGGTGGGGAACCCCCGACGACCTTAAGGGCGCGGCGGTGTTCCTTTCGTCCAGGGCGTCCGACTACGTGACGGGCTCAATCTTCCCTGTGGACGGAGGCTGGCTTTCCAGGTAAAGCCCTTCCCGCCGGGGCTAGCGGAAGAAGGGCAGCATATTCCGCCGGTCGGCAATCCAGCGGACGGCCAGGGAGTCGGTCCAGTTTTTTGACGGGTTCAGCATAAGGTCGAGAGATATAACGGCAAGAACGATAGTGACGCATATAATAACCGTAAAAATCACAACGGTTATCTGCCTCGCCGGCGCGAAGGCGGCAGAACCCTTTTTGGTTTTCTTCTGGCTGCTTTTTGCCACGGCGCTATCAGCTCCTTTGCTTGAGACTCCTCCTTAAACGTCAAACGTCGAGGTTTCTTACCTCGTGGGCGTGGGCCTCGATGAACTCCCGCCGGGGCTCCACTTTGTCCCCCATGAGGATGCTGAAGTACTCTTCGGCTCCCATGACGTCGTCAATCTCCACTCTTTTCAGGA
>JAAYQT010000065.1 GCA_012519165.1 Synergistaceae bacterium | reverse complement strand
GTCGGCCTTTCGTGCATGGACGGGCTCATGAAGCTTCTGGGGGCCACCGATACCATTCTGCCCTACGCCAGGGACTACGCAAGCTATATCCTCTACGCGGCGCCCGTAATGGCCTCGGCGTTTCTGCTGAACAACATCCTCAGGGCCGAGGGAAAGGCCCGGCTGGCCATGGTAGGCCTTATGACGGGAGGCCTTCTGAATCTGGCCCTGGACCCCCTGTTTATCTTCACCTTTGAGCTGGGAATCGCGGGGGCTGCCATCGCCACCGCAATCAGCCAGTGCGTAAGCTGCGGCATCCTGCTGTCATGGTTTTTAAGGGGCAGGACTATTGTCCGCCTGAGGCCATCCCTGATATCCCCCAGCGTTCGGACTTATCTCAGAACCCTGAAACACGGCCTCCCATCATTCATCCGGCAGGCCCTGGCAAGTATTGCCACTATCGCGCTCAACGTAAGCGCCGCCGTTTACGGCGACGCCGCAGTGGCGGGCATGTCCATCGTGGGCAGGCTCTTCATGTTCGTCTTCGCAGTAAACCTGGGAATAGGCCAGGGCTACATGCCCGTGGCCGGGTACAACTACGGCGCGGGAAGGCTTGACAGGCTCAAGGGCGCCTTTTTCTTCACCCTCAAACTTACCACCATAACCATGTTGATTTCCGGGGTCGCCTTTTTCTGGGCGGCGCCCTTCCTGATAAAGCTTTTTATTAAAACGGACCTTGAAGTGGTAAGGATAGGAACCACGGCCCTCAGGGCCATGAGCCTGGCCATGCCCCTGGTCCCCCTGGGAGTGGTCTGCAACATGACCTTTCAGTCCATAGGAAGGTCCTGGGCGGCCACCCTTCTTTCCACAGCCCGGCAGGGGATTTTCTTTCTGCCCCTTATTCTTATTCTGCCCAGGTTCATAGGACTTTCGGGGGTTCAGATAACCCAGGCCCTCTCCGACCTTCTTACATTCCTGGTAAGTCTGCCCCTGGTTTTCTTCTTTTTCAAAGGGCTGGATACCGAAATGCACAAAAGGTAGTACGAGCCTGCGGCAAACCCCCTTCATACCTGAAATCCATCCCTCCCTTCTCCCTATAAAGACAGGGACTTGAACAATTTGTAGAAAAAGGACAGCTTTCTGTTATAATGTAGGCAGTATCTCATCCTTAAGAACCAGGAGGCAAGGGACTTGAGCGGTTCAAACCCTGAGGCTGCTTTCCCTAAACTCTGGAGGAGTACTGCCCTGTTCAGAAGGGTCTTTTTTGTAGCATTACTGTTTGCAGCAGGGATTCTTTTATTCCTGCTGTACCTGGACTCTTTGGCGGAAAAAAGACATATAAAAAATTTTAATGACAGACAGTATCACTTGGCTACCCTTGCCCGATTTGCGGCCGAGGACCGGCTGGCCTCCATGACCGCCGTGTCGGACTGCGTAAGCGGTGAAATCGCCCTGATGCTGAATGAGGGGGGAGCCGGGGCGGAGGGCGCCAGGCGCGCCCTTGAGAAAGCCCTGGACGCCGCCCCGGACGCCCTCGGGTTCTACTTTATCCCTGCGCGCATAGCTGAAAAAAACGGCGCCGTTTACGCTTTCCGGCCGACCAGGTCCGGCAGGGACGCCATGGTCTTTGCAGCGGAGGCGGCTGAGCCCTTAAAGTCCCGCGGGGTATCGGCAGGGGATGTTTTAAACATATCGGGGAGGGCGGGCCTCTCCCGCAGTACCAGGGTAGTTCTTCTGGCCCGTGAAGCTGCGTCCGAAGGCGGCCTTGCGGGCGTCCTGCTTACTGCGGCGGATCTGGCCTCACTGGCGTCGAGATACGCCGTTCCCATGACCATGAACGGGGAGAGTTCCGGCGGAGCCTTTCACGAAGACGGCGTAACCGTCTTTCTGCCGGAGCCGGCAGGGGGCGACGGCGAAGCGAACGGGCTTGCAGCGGCGGAGGAAGTGTCAGCCGCCGTCCGGAAGGCCTTTTCCGGGGCGGAAGCGGTGGAAGTATCCGGGGACGGAGAGAAGAAAAGGGCGCTTGTCGCCTGGAACTCTATGAAAATCGGCGCCAGGCGCCTCTACCTGGTTCTGGCCTCATATGGGGAGATAAACGCCGGCGGTCTGCCCTACATGAGGTTCCAGAGAAACCTGCTCACCGGCATCCTGCTCATATTCGCCCTTCTCGGGGTGTTTTTATTTTCGGAAAAATTTAAGCGGGCTGAAGTGGAAAAAAGAGAGGCCGCCCTCAGGGCGATCTTTGACAACGCCCCGTCTGGAATTGCCACCCTAGGCGAAGACGGGAAATTTTTGTCCTGCAATCCGGCCTGGGTCGCCATGGCGGGCCAGTCGGAAGAGAGGCTGAAACAAAAGAGTATTACCGAACTGGCCGTCCCCGGCTGCCCGGGCGCGGCGTCCATGGAAGGGGCGCTTGGGAGCCTCCCCGGGACATTCAGTACGGAGGTCAAGTTTCTCCGGCCCGACGGCTCAACCTTCTGGGGCGGCGTACTCCTTTCCGCCATGAACGACGCTTCCTCCGGCTCCGGCGTTACCCTGGCCGTCATCAGCGATATTTCAGGCCTTAAGGCCGCCGAGGAACTCCTGATGAAGGGGGCGGCGGCCCTTGAAAGCCGGAAGGAGGAGCTTGAAAAACAGACCTCCGACCAGGGTATTTTGCTGGACCTTTTTACCCTGTTTGCCGGAGCCGATGAGCCGATGCAGATTTTTGAAGCTCTGGAGGGCTCCCTTCCCTCGGTGATGGCCTTCAGAAGCTTCTTCCTGTGCGTATCCGTGCCGGGAAGAAAAGACGAATATGTCATGATGGACAGCAAGGGCGAGGCAGTAAAGACAAAGCAGACGGACTTCGGCACGGATAAAAAAGGCATTATAGGCCATGTCCTTAAAACGGGAAAACCCTATGTTTCAGGAGATCTTGCGCTGGACCCCCTTTACATTCCCCACACGGAGGAGGCCCGCTCCCTGCTGGCGGTTCCCATAAGCTACAAGGGCAGGGACCGGGGGGTTATTGGCATGGACAGCGTTGAATCCTACGCCTTTACCGCCAGGGAGCGGGACCTCCTGGGACTGGTGGGCTCCTACCTGGCCCTCCACCTGGAGGAGATGGATGCCAGGTCCGAGCTGGACGACAAGGCGCGGCAGCTCAGGTTTCTTCACGGGGTTGTGCAGCAGCTGGCAACGGAGCAGGTCAATGTCAATCTCTCGCGGAAAATTGTGGATATTCTGGGGGAGGAGATGGGCTTCGCCATGGCGGGAATTTTTGTCCCCGACTATGATTCCGCCGCAGGAGTCAGCCTTCTGGAAGGTTTCCCGGGGGAGGAAGGACCATGGGAGGAGGCCGTATTCCAAAGCCTGTCGGGCATGGCGGCGGAGGCCTTCAGGAGCGGAAAGACGGTTGACAGGTCCGGGGAGACGGGCCCCGGGGGGATAGCGGCGCCCATAGCCTTCGGCGAAAATGTCTTTGCCGTTCTGGCCGCCTCGGGAGAGTACGGCGTCTCGGCGCCTGACAGGGAGATGCTTGAGATAATTGCCGAACACGGCGCCACCTTCTGGGCGCTCAACAACCTGCTGGCGGTGAGGCGGCGGGAGTCCCTCATCGACCCCCTTACCCAGGTATGGAACCGCAGATTCCTGATTCAGCGGCTTGAGGAAGAAACGGTCAGGCTCCGGCGGGGCGGCGGCACGGGCTCGGTTGTGCTTGTGGACCTCGGCGACTTCAAGAGCATCAACGACCGGTTCGGCCATCTGGCGGGAGACGAGGTGCTCCGTCGGACTGCCGCCATGATGAACGAAAACCTGAGGACCTGCGACGTCATAGGCCGCCTGGGCGGTGACGAATTTCTCCTATACCTGCCCGACGTGACCGCCGATAAGGCAATGGCGGCCATGAAGAGGATGGACAGGCTGGCGGCGGACCTTAAAATCGAGGGCGTGGATGCGCCGGTGGTTCTGGATTACGGCGTAGCCTCCTTCCCCGACGATGGCGACGATCTGGTGGCGGCCATAGGCGACGCCGACGCCAGGATGTATGAATACAAAGCGGCAAGAAAGGCGGGAAGAGCATGATAGAATCCCTTCACCACCCCAGTTTTACCGTGGACAGCCTGGACAGATCCATTCCCTTCTACAGGGATCTCCTGGGGCTTAAGCTGGAAGGAGTCTGGGAACGGGACGAGGAATATTCCCGGGGGGTAACGGGAATAAAAGGCGCCCACCTGAAGGTGGCCTACTTCACCCTGCCCAACGCCTCCTTCGAACTTGTGGAATACCTGGGCGGCAAGGGAGTGAAAATTGACTCCTCCACCAATAACACCGGCAGCGCCCACGTCTGTTTCATTGCCCGGGACTTCGAAGGCCTCATCGACAGGCTGAAAGAGGCCGGAACGGTCTTCGCGGGCGAGGTGAAGACCATCCCGGCAGGGGGCAACAAGGGCAAAAAAATCGTCTACGTGGAGGACCCCGACGGCAACACGCTGGAGATAGTAGCCTCAAAGCCCTCCTGATCCGGCCGGGGCTACCCTTCGCGGTCCCGTTTAAGAAAAGAGATAAGGGTGGCGGCCCGTTTTTTCTGCAAAGCCCCGCTCTTGCCGGGGGGCCAGGGAAAGAGCCCTTCGCCGGTCTTTGCGCCAAACATGCCTTTTTCCACCCTCTCCTTTAGCGCGGCGGGCGCTCCGTCGGCGTTGGACAGGTCGGCGAAGAGGTAGGATGCTATGGAGGTAAACACGTCCAGCCCGCCCAGGTCCGCCGTCTCAAAGGGGCCGGTGTCGGCCAGGCGGCGGCCCAGGCTTGCCTTCATAGCCTCGTCCACCTCCTCCATGGAGGCAATCCCCGATTCAACAATATGCACCGCCTCCCTCAGCAGGGCAAACTGAAGGCGGTTGACGATAAAGCCGTGGGCCTCTTTTGCCAGAACTACTGGCTTTTTGCCTGCCGACAGCAGAAAATCCCTGACCCTGTCCACCGTTGCGGGGTGTGTTAGGCGTCCGGGGCAGATTTCCACCAGGGGCATGAGGTGGGCGGGGTTCCAGAAGTGGGTTACCGCAACCCGCCCCGGGTTCCCAAGGGGCGCGGCAATTTCCGACGGGAGCAGCCCGGAGGTGTTGCTGCCGATAATGGCCTCCGGCGAACAGTATTTTTCCGCCTCCAGCAGGACGGCGTGTTTTGTCTCCAAGTCCTCCGACACCGATTCCAGGATGAAAAAGGCCCCGTCGGCCGCTTCAGCCAGGTCCGCCACAGGGACAATCTTTGCTAGGGCCTCCCCGGGGGCGCAGTCAAGGAGGCCGTTTTCCCCCAGGGTTTCAAGGGCGCTTTTCGCCCCGTCCAT
>JAAYQT010000064.1 GCA_012519165.1 Synergistaceae bacterium | reverse complement strand
GAGATGTCAGCCTGAAATGAAGCAGCATTTGAGGCGCATCTATGACGCCAGGGATGAGAAAGACGCCAGGCGGTTCCTCAGG
This sequence comes from Synergistaceae bacterium, assembly GCA_012519165.1. Lineage (GTDB taxonomy): Bacteria > Synergistota > Synergistia > Synergistales > Aminobacteriaceae > Aminivibrio. The sequence continues at coordinate 4,525 of JAAYQT010000064.1, read as the reverse complement.
GAGACGGTTTCGGAATTTGAACATCTTGCCCCTGGTGCCGTGAAGATTCTGGAGGAAGGTTTTGAGGACATAATAGCGGTACTTAGCCTGCCTCATAAATACCGTCAAAGACTTCGTACTTCTAATGGAATAGAGCGCCTTAACGGCGAGATCCGCCGTCGTGACCGTGTTATACGCATATACCCCAACGAAGAGTCGGTGATTCGTCTTATTGGCGCTCTTCTTATGGAGCAGGACGAGAGGTGGTCTACGGGTAAGAAGTATTTTGACATGCAGGAATACTACAGTGTGCAGACGGTACAAAAATCAAGTACAAGGACAGCAGCTTGATAAATAACCGGGGAACAATTTACACACTAAAATGGACTTGACATTTCGGAGGTACAACATGGATAGCGGAATATTAGAAAGCAAAAAGAAAGAACAGTTAACGTCCGGGCGCGAGGCCGTAGAGTGTCCCGGGCTGTTTTTCCATATTAATCTTCCCCCTTCCGGAGAGGCGTGGGTTTTATGTTTCGACGAGGCGCATGGGAAGTTTGGAGTTCCTGCGGGTGAGCGCCTCACCCCCGAGGAGTTTCTTTCCTGCGCTGCCGCAGAGGACGTTCAGGGCGCTCTGTCCTCTCTAAAGGAAGCCCTGCTGAAGCTTGCCCCCTGGAGGGCAAAATTCAGGGTTTCAATGGACGGGGGCGCGCTCCGTTGGGTCGAACTGACTTCCCTTCCGACGAAAGGCGAGGGCGGAGAGTATGTCTGGCACGGGCACATGGCAGACATCACGGAAAAGCTGGCCCTTGAGGAGCGGCTGAAGGACCAGTACGAGCTTCAGAGGCAGCTCTTCGAGACCATTCCCGTCCCCCTGGTGCTGAAGGACCTCTCCTCCAGGTTCACCCTGGTCAACGAGGCCTTCGCAGATTTTGTTAATCTGCCCATGGAGGAAGTGGTGGGGAGAGACGCCTTCGGGGTGTTCACCCCCGACGTGGCCCGCAAGATCATGGATGAGGACCGGGAGATTATTGCTGCCGGCAGGACCATGTACGACCTTGAGCGGCAGGTGCAGGACGGGCGGGGGCGAATCATCTGGCTGAAATCCTACAAGGGGCCCATCCGTAACAGCCGGGGCGAGATTGTTGGCGTAATGGGCGGAAACATGGACATCAGCGAGGTAAAGGACACAGCGGAGGCCCTCCGCGAGAGCGAGGCTCGTTGGAAATTCGCCCTTGAAGGGGCCGGCGCCGGAGTATGGGACTTAAACGCAAGGACGGGCGAGATATTTTTTTCAAACCAGTGGAAGGCGTTTTTAGGGTATGGCGAAAATGAAATAGAGGCAAGTATGGACGCATGGAAGGGTCTGGTACATCCGGAGGACAGGGACAGGGCTTTCAGATACCTGGAGGATTTTCAAGCCAGAGGCACGGACGTGTTCGCAGTGGAATACCGCATGAGACGCAAGGACGGCAAGTGGGCCTGGGTGATGAACAGGGGCAAGATAATTGAGTTCGACGACGACGGCTGCCCTTTGAGAATCATCGGAACTAATACGGATATATCCGATCTTAAGGCCAGGGAGAAAATCTATTTTCACCAGGCTACCCACGATCCCCTGACAAGCCTTGCAAACAGGGCGCTTTTCATGGACAGGCTAGCCATGGCCCTCGCGGACGCAAGACGCTGCGGCATGAAGGTGGGCGTGGCTTACATGGACCTTGACGACTTTAAGCAAATCAACGACGAACTTGGTCACGCCGCCGGGGACGGCCTTCTTGTTCAACTCTCCGGCAGGATGGAGGCCCTTTTGAGGGAGACGGACACCTTGGCCAGGATGGGGGGCGACGAGTTTACATTCCTTTTTCCTCTTGTCGAAGAAGAGGAAGAGGTGAAGGTTGTGCTCCGGCGGGTAATTAAGGCCCTGCAGGCGCCCTTCGTCGTCGAGGGAAAGAGTCTTGAGATAACGGCCTGCGTAGGGGTGGCCGTCTTCCCGGAGGACGGGGCTGACGGCAGCGCCCTTCTCAGGCGGGCCGACGCAGCCATGTACGAGGCCAAGAGGGCGGGCAAGGACCGTTTATGGTCGTTTAGGGATTCGGAAAAATTTTGAACCAAAAAGGAGGACGCAGCGTGTTTTCACCGTTCAGCTATGAAATGCCCACCAGGGTGGAGTTCGGCCGGGGCGCAGCCCGCAGGGCCGGCGAGGAGGTAAAGCGGGCCGGGGGCGCCAGGGCCCTGGTAATATCCGACGGGGGCGTGGCCGGAGCGGGCCTGCTTGAGCGGGTGACCAAAAGCCTCGACGACGCTTTCGTTCCCTGGAAGCTCTTCCTGGACGTAGAGCCTAACCCGAAGGACCGCAACGTGCACAGGGCTGCGGAGGACGCCCGGGAGTTCGGCGCGGACTGTCTGGTGGCGGTGGGGGGCGGAAGTCCCATCGACTGTGCAAAAGCGACGTCCATAGTGGCGGCCGCAGGGGGCAGGGTGAGAGACTACGAGGGCCGGTTCAAGGCGCCGGTTCCGCCCCTTCCCGTTATTGCCGTGCCCACCACGGCGGGGACGGCCAGCGAGGTTACCTTCGGCGCGGTGATAACCGACACTGCCGCCAGGTTCAAGTTCACAGTTAAAAGCCCCCTCATTGCTCCTGCAGTGGCCCTTGCGGACCCGGAGATGACGGCCACCATGCCGCAAAATCTCACCGCCTTTACCGGTATGGACGCCCTCACCCACGCCATTGAGGCCTACTCGTGCCGGGTTTCCACTCCCTTCTCCGACGCTCCCGCCATCGTGGCCATGGAACTGATCGGCAAATATCTGCGCAGGGCCCGGGAGGACGGCTCCGACATGGAGGCCCGGGAGGGGATGCTCCTGGGCAGCCTTCTCGCGGGAGTAGCCTTCAGCCATTCCGACGTGGCCTCGGTCCACTGTCTGGCCGAGGCGCTTGGGGCCCTGTACGACGCCCCCCACGGCGCCTGCAACGCCATTGCCCTTCCCGCCGTTATGGAGTTTTCCATGGACGAGGCAGTGGAGCGGTACGCCAGGGTCGCTTCCTGCCTGGGCCTGAAGTTTAACTCCCCTGAAGAGGGGGCCAGGGCCGCCGTAGAGGAAGTAAAGCAGCTGGCCCGGGACCTGGAACTGCCCTCCCTCTCTGCTTTCGGGGTCAGGCTTGAGGATTTTGCCGAGATAGGGGAAAAGTCGGAGAAAAACGGCTCAAATCCGTCTAACCCCAAGATCATGACCAAAGACGACTATGTTGAGATCCTTAAAAAGCTGACGGATTAACGCGCCGCCTAAATTAGGAGTAAAAAACGGGGCCCGGTTATAAAACCGGACCCCGTCGTGCTGTGCGAAAACTGTACTTCTGTCCTTACCCCTGGGGGGGCTCCAACCTCTTTGCCAGGTTCTGGGTCAGGCGGTCGATGATTATGGCCAGAAACACCACGCTCATACCCGCCTCGAAGCCTCTGCCCACGTCTATCCTGTTGATGGAGAGGAGTACTTCCTGCCCCAGGCCCTTTGCCCCTATCATGGATGAGATTACTACCATGGCCAGGGCCATCATGGTGGTTTGGTTCACTCCGGCGAGAATGCTGGGCATGGCCAGGGGAAGCCGGACCTCCTTCAGAAGCTGCCATCTCGTGGCGCCATACGCAAGGGCTGCTTCCTCCACAGATTCGGGAACCTGGTTTAGCCCCAGGGCGGTCAGCCGGATAACCGGCGGCAATGCGTAGATAAGGGTGGCCAACACCGCCGGAACTTTTCCCAGACCAAATAGCATCATGGCCGGGATGAGATAAACAAAACTGGGCATGGTCTGCATTCCGTCCAGTATGGGCCTAAGTAGCAGGGCTACCGTCTTAATCTCCGCCATGAGCACTCCCAGGGGCAGTCCGAAGAGGAGCGCCAGCATAACTGCGGTGACTATAACCGACAGAGTCTCTACTGCCATGGGCCACAGCCCGAACATGCCGATGAAGAAGGGCAGGGCGGCGAGGACAGCCGGCGACAGTAGTTTTTTAGTGAAGTAGCGGCACAGGATGAATATGGCCAGCATATAGGCCCACCATGGAATTGCCGCCAGAACCGAATGAACTCCCAGCAGAAAGGTTAGTATCCCGGCGGAGATAGAGTCAAATAGCGGGGCGTAGGACTCAATGAGATTATTCACAAACCTGTTTACCCCGCCCGCGACGTGATACTGGAGCGACTCAGGAAACATGAGCGGTCGCCTCCTTCTTTTTAGCGGACTCTCTTGCCAAAAGCTCCTCCGCCCGCTTCATGTTCTCCCGTTCATCCATGACGAACCGGGCCACGTACCTGTCGGCGGGGTTAGCCACCACCTCGTCGGGGGAGCCCACCTGGACTATTTTCCCCCTCCTCATTATGGCCATACGGTCCCCCATCCTGAGAGCTTCGGAGAGATCGTGGGTGACGAAGAAGATGGTCTTGTTCATGGTCTTCTGAAGCCTGATCATCTCGTCCTGGAGCTGCCTCCTGATCAGGGGGTCCAGGCCGCTGAAGGGCTCGTCCATAAGAAGCACGGGGGCGT
>JAAYQT010000063.1 GCA_012519165.1 Synergistaceae bacterium | reverse complement strand
TTACCCCTTCCACTTGACACCGCAGCCATGCTCGCTTATCATGTTCCGGCGCAACAAGCAGTGGGGAATCGTCCAATGGCAGGACACCTGACTCTGGATCAGGCAATCTTGGTTCGAATCCAGGTTCCCCAGCCAGCAAATTTGGCCCCATCGACTAGCGGCCTAGGTCGTAACCCTCTCAAGGTTAAAACACGGGTTCGAATCCCGTTGGGGCTACCAAACATAAAAAAAGAGACCGCACCTGCGGTCTCTTTTTTTATTTCACGTCGATAATACATTTTACAATTGAACCCGGCCTCTTAAAATGTTAGGATATGGATGTCCGTTGCATAGCAGTTTAAGGGTTCGACATCGACAAAAGAGAAAACTTTGCAACGGCCCGAAACTAGCGAAATAAAATGGATCGAGGTGTATTTTCCAATGACTGTGCACTATTTCAACGGAGAGTTTAATGAAGGGCCTCTCCCCGGCCTTCCCCTGTCGGATCTGGCCCTCCACAGGGGAATTGCCGTTTACGGCGCCGCCCGGATTTACGGAGGCCGGCCTTTCGCAGTGAGCCAGAGCCTGGAGCGTTTTGAAGAATCGGCGGAGCTGTGCCGCATCTCCATGCCTATTAAGGCCAAAGAGATCTCTTCCGTAATTAAAGAAGGGGCTTCCCGCCTGAAGACCGACGGCCTGGCCAAGTTTTTCCTCACCGGCGGGGACACTGAAAAAAACGGAACCTTTCCCAAACCCAGGTTCTTCGCCCTCTTTACCCCTCTGAAAGCCGCGCCGAAAAAAATTTACTCCCAGGGCGTAGCCCTGTCGCTGCTTCCCAGGGAGAGGGAGTTTTTCAAGGCGATGACCATAAACTACCTTGTCCCCTTCATAAACAAGACCCCCGACACTCTAGAGCCTCTTCACTGCCCGGAAGGGGAGATCACCGAGGCGGCCACCGCCAGCTTCTTCGCCGTGGCGGATGAAAACATCATCACCGCCCCCGATCACCGTATTCTCCGGGGGGTAACCAGGGAGATAGTAATAGAAATTGCCAGGGAGCAGGGCCTTAACGTGGAGACAAGGTGCCTCACCCTTGAGGAGCTTCCCCACATCACCGAGGCCTTTATAACGGAGAGCGTCCTTGAAATAGCCCCGGTGGTGAAGATAGGCGACTCCCCTGTGGGCAACGGCAAGCCGGGCCCCGTTACGGAAAGGCTGGCCATGCTGTTTAAGGAAGCTATTCCGCAGCGGCTTGACTGACGGCCGATTTCCGAAAGCTTAAGCGGGCTTCCCCGCCAAAGGAGGGGTAACGCATGAAGAGCGCCATCTACACACTAGCCGCGCTTATTGCGCTTGCGGCGGCGTATGCAGTCTACATTTACAACACCCTTGTCCGGAAAAAAGCCTACGCCGACAACGGCTGGAGCCAGATCGACGTGCAACTTAAGCGGCGGTTCGACCTGATTCCAAACCTTGTGGAGACGGTGAAGGCCTACGCCGCCCACGAACGGGAAATTTTTGAGCAAGTGGCCGCCCTTCGAAGCGCGTCCCTCCTGGCAAAAACCGTAGAGGAGGCCGCACCGCTGCAAAACCGGCTCACAGGGGCGTTAAAGTCCCTGCTGGCCGTCTCGGAAAACTACCCCGAGCTGAAGGCAAACCAGAACTTCCTGGCCCTCCAGGAGGAGCTTGCCTCCACCGAGAACAAGATAGCCTTCGCCCGGCAGTACTACAACGACTCGGTCAAGGATTACAACATTGCCATTGCTGTCTTCCCCAACAACCTGCTGTCAGCAAGGCTTGGATACGGCCCAAGACCCCTTTGGGCGGTGGACGACTCCTCCGAGCGGGAAGTTCGGACAGTATCCTTCGGAGGGGAGGCGTAAAAAATGGCAAGCTTTAACAAGCTTATCGACCACAACAAAAGGCTGAGCATCGCGCTGTTCATCGTCATGGGCGCCCTCTTTGCCCTTTTCGGGGCGTCTGCAGGAGAGTTATGGGGCGGCGACTGGCTTTCGGGGGTCGTCACGGCCCTCGGCGCGGCGGGTGTCTACTTCCTTATAATGTGGCGTTTCGGCGCCTCCATGATCCTGGCCTCCAGCGGCGCCAGGGAGATTGGCAGGGCCGACGCCCCCCAGCTGTGGAATGTGGTGGAAGAGATGGCCATTGCAGGCGGCCTGCCCATGCCTAAAGTTTACATAATTGAGGACAACGCCATGAACGCCTTTGCCACAGGCCGGAACCCCCAGACTGCAAGCGTGGCCATAACCAGGGGGCTTTTGGAAAAGCTCAACCGGGAGGAACTCCAGGGAGTAATGGCCCACGAGATGTCCCATGTGCGAAACTACGACATCCGCTTTGCTATGCTCATGGCAGTAATGGTTGGCTCCATAGTGCTTCTGGCGGACCTGGTCCGCAGGGGCATTATCTACGGTGCGTTCAGCAAAGGAAAAGGAGGAGGGCGGGGAGGAGCCCAGGCAAGGGCGGTCCTGGGGCTGCTGGCCGCCATCCTGGCCATAATAGCCCCCCTCCTGGCCACCATAATCCAGCTCGCTGTCAGCAGGCAGAGGGAGTACCTTGCCGACGCGTCGGCGGCGGAGTTTACCCGAAACCCCGCAGGGCTTATCTCCGCGCTGAAAAAGCTGTCCTCCGACCAGGCCGAACTCAGGGGAGCGGGCAAGGGAATGCAGCACCTCTACATAGTAAACCCCTTTTTGAGGAAGAAAAAGGGAAAGGACAGCCTCTTCAGCACCCACCCGTCCTTGCAGTCCCGGATTGAACGGCTTGAAAGCCTTATAGGGGTCTATTCTTGACAAAAGCCAGAAAAAACTTCCTCGTTGAGGGCAAAGTGCAGGGAGTGGGCTACCGTCGCTGGGCGGCAAGCAAGGCCCTCTCCCTTGGCCTTTCGGGATGGGTGAGGAACCTCCCCTCCGGCGCAGTGGAAGTACAGGCCCAGGGGGACCCTGAGGCCCTGGAGGAACTGGAGGCGCTGCTGGGGGAAGGACCAGCCTCCGCCAGGGTCGCCCGGGTTACATCCGTGGAAAAACCGCCCGAAGGAGACGAAGAGCCGTTCAGAATCCGACATTTTTAACCCTTCCCGGGCCGGAGGTTCTATTATGACAGGCTTTATTATCGCACTTTTAACGGCCTCGGCCGGGTACTGGGTATTTCTACTCCTTCGTTTCCCCGTACCGGCCATCCTGGGCTCCCTCTTTTTTTCTGCGGCCCTTAATCTGGCCGGTTACCCGCCCCGCTTCCCCCTCCAGTATCTGTCGTGGTTCAGCAACGTAGTAATCGGTACCTACGTCGGCCAGAGGGTCACCCGGTCTTCGGTGCGGATTTTAAGAGAGCTTCCCGTACCTGCAATAATCATCTCCGCCGGAATGGTAGCCATTTCCCTGGCTGGAGGAGGGCTGTTGGTGATTATGAGCGACCTGCCCCCCGCCACGGCCTTTATAGGCTCCACCACCGGCGGCATCGCCGAAATGACACTGCTCGCCATAGCCCTGGAGGCCGACGTGGCCAGCGTCTCCATTTTGCAGATCTTCCGCCTCCTGGCGGCAATAATGGCCACCCCCTTTTTCTGCCGCAAGTGGACCGCCTGGCGTTCAGACAGATACGGGGAAGCCGCTCTTCCCTGCAAAGCTGAAGCCGCCCCCTCCGAACCCAAGACCGTCCCGACGCAGAAATTCTGCGTGAACCCTGGAAATTACATCTTCCTGGCCGCAGCAGCCCTTGCCGGCGCCTTTACCGGCTACGCCCTTCGCCTCCCGGTGGGCATTTTAACCGGCGCCATGGCCGCCGTAGCCGCCCTTAACCTGACCCGCGGGGAGCAGCCCCCCATGCCCATGAAACTGAGAACCGTTGCCCAGGTAGGTATAGGCATAATAATGGCCGCTAACATAACCCCCGACACCCTCTCCACCTTTCTCCCCCTGGCCTTACCCATAGCGGGTATAACTGCGGCAATGCTCTCGGCAAGCTTCCTCCTGGGCTGCCTCCTTCACAAAATGACCGGGTGGAACTACCCCACCTGCCTGCTCTCCACTTCCCTGGGGGGCCTCTCCCAGATGGCCATCATCTCCGAGGAAATGGGCGGCGACCCGCTGAAGGTCAGCATCCTCCAGACGGTGCGGCTTATAACCATCCTGGTGGTATTCCCCCTGCTCCTGACCGTCCTCTTCAGCTAGGCCTTTTGCGGGAAGGCTCTATCTGCTATTCTTTAATTCAATGCCGGAGAAATCCGGCGGGAAGGAGATGACTATATGAGATACCTGCCCTTTGGCAGCACGGGGGTTTCCGTTTCCGAGGCGGGGTTCGGTGCAATTCCCATCATCAGACTGTCCTTCGCCGAGGCGGGAAAAACCCTGAAGCGGGCCTTTGACATGGGCGTTACGCTATTTGACACTGCAAACGCCTACCACGACAGCGAGGAGAAAATCGGCGCAGCCCTCTCCTCCGTCAGGGACAAAATTTTCCTTGCCACAAAAACAATGAAGAGGGACGGCCCGACTGCGGCGGAGCATATCGACCTGAGCCTTAAGCGGATGAGGACGGACTATATCGACCTCTTCCAGTTTCACCAGGTAGCAAAGGAGAGCGACTGGGAGAAAATTGCCGGGCCCGGCGGAGCCATGGACGCTGCGCTTAAGGCCAGGGATCAGGGCAAGATCCGCTTTATTGGCATAACCTCCCACAGCCTGCCCATGGCCATAAAATTTACAGGCTCCGGCCTCTTCTCGTCCGTCCAGTTTCCCTTCAACTTCATCGAGGCGGCTGCGGCGGAGGAGCTTCACCCCCTCGCAAAGGAGAAGGGAGTGGCGGTCCTCTCCATGAAGCCCTTCGGCGGCGGCGCAATAGCCGACGCGGACCTCGCCTTCAAGTTCCTCCGGTCCCACGGGGGGCACTTCCCCATTCCGGGGTTTGACTCTCCCGAATCGGTGGAGCAGATTCTTAAAATCTACGAATCGCCAAACGTTGTGACAGATGAAGACAGGGCGGCCATGGCGGCCATTAAAGACGAACTGGGCGGCCAGTTCTGCCGCCGGTGCGAATACTGTATGCCCTGCCCCTTCGGCGTGAACATCCCCGGCGGGATGATCTATCCCCTCCAGGCAAGCCGCATGTCGCCGGAGGTCTCCCGGAATTTCGCGGCCCCCGCCATGGATACCGTACCCCAGTGCACCGAGTGCGGGGTCTGCATGACCAAGTGCCCCTACACCCTGCCCATACCGGAGATGCTCAAAAAGCACTACGAGCTCTATGCCGGCCACAAGGAAGCAGGGTCCTAGAGCCTCATGGACGAGAACCCCCCCGTTTCGCCCTGGCTGGTGTTGTCGGCGGGGGTGTTTGCCATCTCCACCGGGGCGGTCTTCGCCCGGATGGCCGACGCCCCCCCTCTTATCATAGCCGCCTACCGAATGGGTCTGTCCGCCCTTTTTCTACTGCCTTTCGCAGGGCCCGGAGCGGCTAAAGAGGCGGGCAGGCTCGACCGGAAGGACCTTATCACCGTGGTAATATCGGGATTCTTCCTGGCCCTGCACTTTGCCACGTGGATCTCCTCTCTCTTCTATACTACCGTGGCGAG
>JAAYQT010000062.1 GCA_012519165.1 Synergistaceae bacterium | reverse complement strand
GCGGCCGAGGTTGTCTCAAAAGTGGCAATGCAGCGCAATTTTTCCCCTCCTTATTTGGTATACTGGCTTGAAACCAGAATACTTCCCGCAGAGGTTAAATGCAACACTTTAAAATTTCTGCCAAGGGGAGGCTGAAAGGGGAAGTGGAATGAAGATATTTCGCCGAATAGCCGCTGCGGCCCTGGCCGCGCTTTTAATATCCGCCCCGGCGTGGGGCGGGGCCCGGTTCTCCCTCATCGCCGCAGGAGACGCCCTCATCCACAGGGGCGTATATAACGCGGCGGCTCTGAAGAAAGGGGGCTACGACTTCCGCCCCATGCTCCGCTTTATTAAGAGCAGGGTTGCCGCCCACGATATTGCCTTCTACAACCAGGAGACCATCCTCGGCGGCGTGAAGCTGGGCCTTTCCACATACCCCTGCTTCAACTCCCCAAGGGAGGTGGGGGACGCCTTTCTGGACGCGGGCTTCAACCTGGTATCACTGGCCAACAACCACACCCTGGACAGGGGTGAGAAGGGCGTGCTGGCCTCACTGGAGTACTGGGAGGACAAGGAAGGCGCGGTAAGGGCCGGAAGCTACGCCGATAAAGAGGCGAGCGAAGAGGTAAGCATGTTTGAGGCGGGGGGGATAAAGTGCGCATTTCTGGCCTATACCACTGCCACAAACGGCCTTAAGGCCCCCAAGGGCAAGGAGTACTATGTAAACGTCTACTCCCCTGAAAAGGTTAAAAAGGACGTGGAGAAGGCCCGGAAGGAAAAAGCCGACGCGGTGATCGTCTCCATGCACTGGGGGTCGGAGTACGTCTTCGAGCCCGCCGCAGAGCAGAAAAAAATCGCCAAACACCTGGCCTCCCTGGGGGTGAACCTAGTGATAGGCCACCACCCCCACGTGGTCCAGCCCGCGGCCATGATCGACGACACGCTGGTAATCTACTCCCTGGGGAACTTTATCTCCGCCCAGAAGGAGCTGTACAAGCTAATCGGGCTGATGGTCTCCCTTGACGTGGTAAAGACGGAAAAGGACGGCAAGGCCCGCATAACCTTCGAAAACGTAACCGGAACCCTCACCTACAACCCCCGGAACTCCGTCCACGGGCGGTACGTGATAGTTCCCTTCGACATGATGACCGAAGCCGTGCTAAAAAACTACCCGGCGGTCTACAAGAAGTACGCCGACATCGTTAAAGGCAAGGGGGACTGGAAGATAGCCATGAGGCCCGCGGCCCCCCTGCCCCGGAAGGCGAAGGCTAAAAAGTAAAGCCCGCCAGCAGCCGCTCCCTCATCTCCGGCATGGGCACGGAGTGTTTCTCCGACAGGCGGCGCACGTCCTCAAACTCGGGGTTGGCCCTCAAAGCCTTTCCCCCGAGCCGGGCTATTTTGAACCGCACCGGCCCCCAGGCCGTGTCCCGCTCCACAATTTCGTGGTCGGTTTTAAGCCGGTCCACGCCGTATTTTCTGAGGCCCAGGGTGGTGGTCTCCCGCAGGATGATCTCCGCCAGGGCCTCTTCTTTTTCCGGCAGGCACAGGCAGCCCAGGGTTACCGCGGGGCGCCCCTTTTTCATTATGATGGGCGTTGCCCATACGTCCAGGGCCCCGGCGGCGAAGAGCCGCTCCATAACGGGGCCGTAGTACTGGGGGTTCATGTCGTCAATGTTGGTCTCAAGCACCGTGCCCCTGTCCCTGGCGAAGGGGGCGCCGTCTGCGGCGCCGTCCGACTCCACCAGCACGACCCGTACCAGGTTGGGGATGTCGCCGTCCCTGTCCCCCAGGCCCCTGCCCGAGGCTGTCACCCGTCCGGCGGGGAGGGGGCCGAAGCCGTCGGCAAGACACTTAACGAGCAGTGCGCCGGTGGGGGTGACCCGCTCCATGGGGGAGCCCTCCGAGTAGACGGGGATTCCCTCAAGCAGGGCCAGGGTTGCCGGGGCCGGCACGGGGAGCACGCCGTGGGCGCACTTCACCGTGCCGGAGCCAACGTTGAGGGGGGAGGAGATTACCCTTTGTACTCCCGCCATATCCACCAGGACAAAGGCGCCGATGATGTCGGCAATGGAGTCGATGGCCCCCACCTCGTGAAAGTGGACCTCGTCGGGAGTGGTCCCGTGGACCGACGCCTCAGCCTCCGCCAGGAGCCGGAAGGCTTCGCGGCTCTTCTCCTTAACAAAGGGGGAGAGGGGGCTTGCGTCCACTATGGCCAGCACGTCGGAAAGGCCCCGGTGGGGGTGGTCCTCAGGGTTGCGGACTGTGACCTTGGTCCCCGAAATGCCTCCCTTGCTCCCCGGTTCTATGGAGATTTTAAGGGTCCGCTCTTCAGGGTGATGATGGTGGTGGTCGTGATCGTGATTATGGTCGTGATGATGATGGTGGCGCCCCGCGCCTTCGGGGAAGAGGACGACCCCCTCCATGGTCTTCAGAAAAGCGTTTTTGTCCAGGCCCAGGTCAAGCATGGCCCCTAAAAACATATCGCCGGCGATTCCGGCGAAGCAGTCAAGGTAGAGCGTCTTCATGGCAAACCTCCGGATAAAGTGCGGCTCTTAACGGCCTTTTTTCCCATTCTACCACCTGCGGCGGTGAAATTTCAGCTCCTTGTGCTATCCTTTATTGTAAAGTTTCCGCCCTTGAAAAGGAGGATGATCCATGTCCGTTCGCCTTGAGGAAAAAATCGCCCGGAGATTTGCCGAAGACCGGGCTCAGAAGGTTATCTGGTGGAAGGGCGCCTGGCAGAGCGCACATGAGGTTGAAAGGAAAACCGCCCTCTGCGCCGCCGCCCTGGAAGAGGGAGGTTTTCAGCCCGGGAGCCGCCTGGCGGTCTTTCTGCCCAACTGCCCTCTTGTGCTCTATCTCTCCATGGCGGCATGGTGGCTCGGGGGAACCATCGTCCCGCTGAACCCAAGGGGCGGGGCGGAGTGGATTCTTAAAATTTTAAATCACGTAGACCCTTTCGGTGTGGTGGCAGG
>JAAYQT010000061.1 GCA_012519165.1 Synergistaceae bacterium | reverse complement strand
CGCTTCTTATATTTCCGTCCGGGCGTTATAGCTCCTTCTGGCGGGCTTCAAGGGCCGACAGAACCCCGGGAAGGGATGCGGAGCCCAGCCCAGCCCCGGCGGCGAAGAATCTTGCCGACACCTCCGAGGAGTTCAGGGGCTCCAGGGACTGCATCTCCTCCAGGCCCATGGCAAATACGCTCTCGTAGACCTCCCTGCTTACGGAGAAAAAGTTGGGGTCAAGTTCAACCGCAACTCCCCCCTCCGCCGGGGCGATGAAGTTTTTCGGGCCGTCGGCCCTGAGAACGAACTCCCGCCCGTCCTCCATCCTTATGAATGCGTTTCCGCCCCAGGCGCCCCCCCTGGCCGGTTCGTAGGGGTTGAGGCGGCCCCTGGCGTTTCTGCCCCTGCTGAATAGGAGCCTGCGGAAAAAGTTCATCAGGGTGGTCTTGCCGCTTTCATTTTCTCCGTGAAAGACGGTGAGCCCTTCGGATAGCTCCGCGCCGGCGTCCGAAAAAATACCGAAGCCGTCTATGTGAAACCGTAAAATCTTCATCGTCCGCCCCCCTCAAGCAGCCCCGAGAGGGCCGCGTACACTCCCCTGTCGAGAAGGCGGCCTACGTCTTCTTCGGTGAGGGAGGCTATCAGGTCGAGAACTTCGGGGGCGGGGATTTTGTCAAGAACTCCCATCTCCTTCATAATGGCCTCCAGCCCTTCGCGGAGCCTGCCCTTCTCCCTGAAGGCGGCAACCTCCTTGAGAAAGTCCCCCACGAGGTGACTTCCCGACGCCAGCCCGTCCAGGTCCAGAGCCGGGGCCGTTTCGTCCACGATCTCCTCTAAAAAGACGAAGTCCGGCCTGTCCTCCTCCCCCTCGTTAAGGGTATCCAGCAGGCCTCCGGGGCCTTTGAGGAATCCGGGGCGCCCCACAAGGCCGTGCACCCCTCCCCGGCCGGAGAGGGTAAGCCTTAGCAGCACGGGCAGTCCGCCGCCGTCCTTTCTTGCCTTCTCCCTGATTGCCGAAACCGCCTGGAAGAAGTCCTCGTCCCGTTCCATAAACGAAACGGAAAGCTCCTCGGCCCTCCACCGGATCGAGTCGCAGGGGACGAACTCGGCGTTTGCCTCAGCAGGCAGGCCCCCTTCCGCAGATCTCAGAGTGACAAAGTACGCTCCCTTTTTGCCCTGTTCCCTGATGTTTCTGCCCTGGGTGCAGCCGGGGTAGGCTATGAAGGGCCGGGGGCACAACACTCCCGCGGCATGGACGTGGCCCAGGGCCCAGTAGTCCATGGAGGCGGCCCTGAGGTCGTCCAGGGAGCAGGGGGCGTAGTTTTCGTGGCCCTTCCTCCCCCCGACGTTGCAGTGGAGCACGGCGATGTTAAACCCCTCTCCCTTCCTGCCGGCAAACCGGAGGGCTATATTTTCAGTAACGTCCCTTACGGGGTAGCTGTAGCCGTGGATTTGCCCCACTATCACCCCGTCCTTCTCCAGGGGGAAGGACTCCACTTCGGGGCCGAAACGGCGGACCAGGGGCGGAAAGTCCCTGTCCGCCTCCCAGCCCGAAAGGGGATCGTGGTTGCCGCAGGCGACGAAGGACGGGATCCCCGCCCCGGACAGCCGCCCCAGCTGCTCCAGGAAGAAGACCTGGGCCCGGATGCTTCTGTCCTCGCCGTCATAGACGTCGCCGGAAACGATAAAGAAATCCGCGCCCCTTTCAAGGGCGAGGTCCACGGCGTTTTCAAAGGCCCGGAAGGTACTTTTTCGCAGAAAAGCCCCCATGGAAGGGGACAGGCCGCCCGGGCCGGAGAAGGGGCTGTCGAGATGGAGGTCGGCGCAGTGGACGAAGGTGATGGTTTTTTCCGTCACGGCGCGCCGCACCTTTCCGAATTAGGTTTTAATTTATTTTTAGACTGCAACCGGCCCACTCCTTTCAGTAAACGAGTCTACTTTAGGGCACAGCCTCTTTCTTTGCAAGGAAAAAATACAATCCGCCCCGCCCGTTCGCCGGAGAAGTCCCCCTCTTGCTTGCCGCCCTGATGAATGGGATAATTCCGCCATATTTAAATCCCGCAATGGAGGAATTAGAGAGATGAAAACATCAAATGCGGCAATTTCGGCCATTTCTTACTACCTGCCCCCGAAAGTGTCAACCAACAGGGACCTCGTGGAGGAGTTCGGAGTATGGACCGAGGACAAGATCTACCAGAAGACGGGGATAAAGCAGCGGCACATAGTGGACGGCGAGCTTGTGTCGGACCTGGCGGCGGCGGCGGCGGAGAGGCTTTTCGAGGAGTACGGAGTGGACAGAAGTACGGTGGATTTTCTGCTGCTCTGCACCGAGAGCCCCGACTACTACCTCCCCGCCACGGCCTGCGTGGTGCAGGACAGGATAGGGCTTAAAAAGACGGCCGGGGCCCTGGACTATAACCTGGGGTGCTCAGGCTTTGTCTACGGGCTGGCCCTCTGCAAGGGGCTGATTGCCGCCGGGCTGGCCTCCCGGGTTCTGCTGATCACCGCCGACACCCTGACAAGGACCATCCACCCGAAAGACAAGAGCACCCGCACCATCTTCGGCGACGCGGCCGCCGCCATTCTGGTGGACCGGTCGGAGGAGGCGGGCATAGGGGACTTCGTACTTGGCACCGACGGCTCGGGGATGGACAAGCTCATCATCCCGGCCGGGGCCTGGGCCGCGCCCCGCTCCCCCGAGACGGCCGAGGAGCGCACCAACCGGTGGGGCAATACCAGGAGCGCGGAGAACCTCTACATGAACGGCCCGGAGGTACTCAAGTTCACCGTGGAAACAGTCCCCGGCGCAGTGGCTGAAGTTTTGGAACGCCACTCCATGACCATGGACGACGTGGACCTTTTCGTCTTCCACCAGGCCACTTTGCTGATTCTTGAGCACCTCAGGAAAGAGATAGGCATCCCGCAGGAGAAGTTCTACATGAATATGGAGAACAAGGGCAACACGGTGAGCGCCACTATACCCATGGCTTTGAAGGATGCCGAGGACGAGGGAAGGCTGAAGGCGGGGGACAGGGTAATGGCGGTGGGCTTCGGCGTGGGGTACTCCTGGGGGGCTACCATTCTTCACTGGAAGCCCTAAAGGCCGTAAAAAATGAGAGAAGAGCCGGGGCCCCTGTTTAAGGGCCCCGGCGTTTTTTTAATGGCTGGATACGTTAAAGACCAGGTCGAGGCGGGTCAGTTTGAAGAGCTCCTCCACCATGCCCCTGAGGCCGGTTATGGTCATCCTGCCGCCCTTCTGGATGCACCTTTTATGAAGAGAGATGAGCACTCCGAGTCCCGAGCTGTCGATGTAGGTCAGGCCGGACAAATCCATGGTAAGGTTGACTATCCCCTCGTCCAGAAGGTCTATCAGCTTCTCCCTTACAGTTGCCGAGTCCTCCACGTACATACTGCCGCCGAGGCTTACCACGGCGCCCGATCCTGTTTTGGTTATATTAATGTTCATTGCTACTCCTCCCGTTACAGTGTGTTTTTATAAAAATCAGCGGGCGGCCGTCAGAGGACGGCAAGCCCCCTGGACTCCCCGCCGTCCCTGTCCACCTTGAACCGCTCCGTCATGTTCCTTAGCTCCTCGGAGGTCTCGCTCACCTCCTGGGCGCTGGTGGCCACGTTCTCCATGGCTGCGGCAGTCTCCTCCATGGAGGCCGCCAGGGTTTGGACGTGGTCGTCGGTTAGCTCCATGACGCTGGAGTTTACGTCAATTAGGGCGATGACCGTATCCGACTTGGCCACCTCCTCGTCGGTGGTGGTGATGATCTTCCTCACGTCAGCCAGGGAGCTCCTTACGGCCCTGTCAATCTTTTCCAGGGCCTCCCCCGCCACGTGGGCGATGGACACTCCTTCCTCCACGCCCTCCCTGCTCTTCTGCATGGACGTTACGGCGGACCGGGTACCCTCAAGGATCTTGGCCACCAGCTCCGCTACCTCGCCGGCCCCCTGCTGGGACTGCTCGGCGAGCTTGCCCACCTCCTCGGCCACCACGGCAAAGCCCCGGCCCGCCTCCCCGGCCCGGGCGGCCTCGATGGCGGCGTTGAGGGCCAGAAGGTTGGTCTGGTCGGCCAGGCCGGTGATGGTGTCGCCCACCACCCCTATGCGCTCGGAGAAGGTGTTGAGCTGGGTTAAAAGCTCCTCCGTCTCCTCCACCGACTTGCGGATGGACTCCATGTGCTCCACGGTCTGCGCCACGGTCTTGCGGCCTTCCTCAGTAGCCCCGGCCATCTCGGTGGAATTTTTATCGGCGTTGGCGGCCAGGTTCTGGGCTATCTGGATGAGGCTGCTCATCTCAAGCATGACCTTGGAGGCCTCCACGGAGTTCTCCCGGCCCTTGCGGGTCTGTTCCGCAAGGCGGGCGTTGCCCTCGGCCACCTCGCTGGTGGTGCTCGTCACCTCTTCGGTGGAAGCTGCGCTCTCCTCGGACAGGGCGGACAGGTGGACGGATTTATCCCTCATGACCCGCACCATCTCCCGCTGCTCCTTCACCATGTCGGCCAGGGCGTCGGCCATCATGCCAAGTTCGTCCCTGGTGGTAATTTGGAAGTCCTCCCTCTCAATGGAGAGGTCTCCGCTTCCTGCCATACCGGCAAGAACCGTGACCCTCTTAAGGGGGCGGGTGAGGCTTCTGGTCATTATAAAAGGCTCCTTCTGATTTGATGTGGGTAGGATTTGAATCGCAACAATGTGACATGCGTAATCCCGGGGTGTATTATTGAGCCGTATCGACCATACTGCGAGCATGGAGGCGCTTGAATAATGATCATGGACCCGCGAGATTCCCCCAACGGAGAAAGATACCGTCTCTTTCAGGAAGCCCTGGAGATCGCACCCCCCTGGTTCGTGAAGGAGGCCCGTCTGAACCAGGACCGGAGACGGCTCGACATCATACTGGACTTCCCCAAGGGATCGCGCTTCAAGTGTCCCGAGTGCGGCTGCGAGTATACGGCCTACGACACCAGACTGCGGGAGTGGAGGCATCTGGACTTCTTCCAGCACGCCACCCACATCTTCGCCCCCCTGCCCCGGGTCAAGTGCGAGACCTGCGGAGTCCGCACGGTGGAAGTCCCCTGGGCTGGCAGGGGCAGCGGCTTCACCATCCTGTTCGAGGCGCTGGCAGTAGAATATTCCCGTGACCTTCCCGTATCGAAGGCTGCGAAGAAGCTCCGCATCTCCGACGACACCCTGTGGCGCATGTTGAGGCGCTCCGTGGCCGGGGCGCTGGAAAAGCAGGATCTATCGAACGTCTTTGCCGTGGCTATAGACGAGACCTCCTGGAGGAAGGGACACAAGTACGTAACCTTCGTCTTCGACTACTGTACGAAGCGGCTGATATTCGCGACCGAGGGCAGGGGATCGGACACTCTCGCCCTATTCGCCGGGCATCTCAGGAGACACGGAGGCGACCCATTGAGAATAACGGAGGTCTGCTGCGACATGTCGCCTGCCTACATCAAGGGCGTCGAGGAGAACCTTCCCCGCGCCACAATCACCTTCGACAAGTTTCACGTAGTGAAGGCCATGAACGACGCCCTTGACGAGGTTCGCAGACGGGAGAGCGCGGACTGCGCGGAACTTAAAGGCACCCGGTGGTACTGGCGCAGGAACGAGAAAGACCTGAGCGCCGGTCAGCGGGATAGTTTAGAGAGGGCCTGTTTGAGCGGCGCCTGCAGACAGACCGGCAAGGCCTATCGCATGAAAATCCTGCTGCAACAGATACTGGACGCCGGTTTTGGCCTTACGAGAGAGGAAGCCAGAGGCAGGCTCAAAGGTTGGTACCGCTGGGCTCTTCTATGCCGCATACCGGAGGTAGCAGCCGTGGGCAGGATGATTAAGCGTCATTTCGAGGGCATACTGCGCTGGTTTCAAAGTCGCATGACCAACGGCATGGTGGAGGGTTACAACAGCGTACTTCGTGCCGGCAGGGCGATTGCAAGGGGATTTCGCACGGTGGGGAACGTTATTTTGAAGAGCTTTCTGATGGCGGGAAAACTGGAATTCGACTTCCCGAAGAATATTTGGAATCCGCTGTGACCCACTGGATTTAAGAAGGAACCTCTTTTTTCTTACGTGCGCAGGAAAGATTCCTCACGGTTATTTCCAGAATATTTTCCGCTCAAAGAATGACTCTGTGTTTTGTTTCAGAGCGTTGCTCATGACTTGTTCAGAAAGCCAAATTAGCTTTTGAGCTATGGGTTTTGAGAAGATTGTATGAATCCCGCCAGGTATGACTCGGCGACGGTTTGACTGGCAAATCCTTACGTATGTACTCCTCTTCACGCCCCGCGCACCCGTCGCAATATTACCTCGTCGGCTTCTATGAAGACCTCCCCCACTTCGTCCGCCAGGCCTCCGTCAAAGGTCAGCAGCTTTACTCCCTTCCACAGGGTCACGGCGTTTAGCATCCCTTCCCGGATTTCAGGAGGCATGAGGGCCTCCACTTCTTCCTTTAGAAGGCAGGGCGACCAAAGGGGGGCGAGCTCCTTCTTTTCCCCCAAGCTCATTTCAGTCCATTTTTCCCTTCCCAGCAGCTCCAGCAGCTTTCTTTGAAGCTCCCTGCAGTCTTGGTGAAACTTAGCATCCTCTATCCCGGGAATCTGCACAATCGGGGCCTTTGAAGGCGTGAGGGAGCAGACCTCGTATATAGCGTCGGGCACATAGGCGCTTTCAGCGGCGGTCTTGCGGCTGGGCGTGGCGAAGATGGAGTATCTCCGGTTCGGATAGCCCTCGGGCCTGGTCCACTCCCAGAGGTTGTCCACAAGGTAGGGGACATTAAGGGGCGCGCGCCTTGTGGAATACTTTTTCTTTATGACTTCATCATTGGTTCCCGTACTTTCAGCCCGGTAAATTTTCATCTTGGGTCCTCCCTTCACTTTCACTTGCAACTTCATAGGTCAAGAATGCGACAGGCTACAACTTCCGCTTCAACAAGCCGCTCAACAAAAATGCAGACAGGAGATTTACAGCTTAATCCGTAAACTGGCCGACGGGGGCATGGTTTCATCCAGATAGGATAGAACAAGTTTGTAGGAGGCTTAAAACGACGGCCGTTGATTTGAGTACGTCCTGTTTGAATTCCTCGTCGTAGTATCTGTTGCTTCCTTTTTTCTTTGCCATCTCAAGCATCTCCAGTGAGATTGATCTCATTGTCGGGCCTAAAACTATGTCCGTCAAATACGGGGAAGGTCATATTGTATTGACATGCTATATAACAACAGTCATAATATTATACTATTATATCATCTAATAGAAGGGAAGAGGACACAATGCCAAGCATTTTCTCAACCTACGAGCAGCGGGAGAACCGTGTGACAAGCACTTTTACCACTCTGTTGAGGACACTGTCCATTGACCAGGCGCAGATGCTGCTTGATATGCTTCTAGAGGAATCAGGTCTCGAGCTTGTCACAATCAAAAACCAGTCCGGCCAGGTAGAAAGTACTCCGGATGCGGAAATTTCAGGTAATTTCAAAATCTTCATTGAGACCAAAGTTGAGCCCAAGGCGATAAATTGGAAACAACTGAAGAGGCACTGCAAGGCTCTTCCTCCTGATCTGGTCGAACAGGGGAGGGCGGCATTAATTTTACTGACGCCGGATGCAAAATCCCCCATACCTGAATCTTGTGAACTGCCCATAGTATGGTTAAACTTTGACACTCTTGTAGATGCTTTGGAAAAGCTTGATGAAACAAGCTTTCTTTCGGAAAAGGAACGGTTTTTCATACAAAACTACAAAGAATATCTCGCAGAAGAGGGCTTGTTGTCAATGGCCGAAAACCGAGTAGTTGTGGTGCCGGCAGGATTGGCCTGGGAGGAGTACCAGGAATGTAACGCCTACATTTGCCAGGAAAGACGAACCTTTCAACCATCAAAAAGGTTGGCTTTTTATACAAAGGGAGAGATTAAACCTCAAATTCCGGAGATTCTTGCGGTCTTTGACTCCGTATTCTTTCCTGAAAAAGATGAAAAGTTTGAGCCTGAAAAACATATCTTGCTCCCTAGTGATGTAAAATCCCTGGATGATAGTATCCGTCAACAGCTTGTTGACGCAGTAAATTGCTGGAGAGAAAAACGCAATGAGTATGGCAGGAACTTCAAGGTGTTTTTACTTAGCCCGTATCTTGAAAACACTGATGAAGCACCAAATAATAAACACAAAGGAACTTGGCTACTGAGTGATTCAGTCAAGCACAAACCAAAAGGAAAGATGACGGCATACGTTCAAAATCAAAGGTATGTGGATTTTAATAGCTTAAAAAAGGCTAAAACTACTGCCACCCTTGAGGATGCGAAGGAAAAGTAGGCAAAATGCCCAATCTATTATGAACATTTCCATCCGGGATGGTTGTATGTAATCAATTATCCCGGGTTTATTAAAATTCATAAATTTACGACAGCCCTAGCGAGAGCCATTATTAGTCGTAACCCAAAAATCTTCAATCCGGCGGCTACCCGTGTCTGCCCATATATTTTTACCACCGAGGAGTTGATGCTCTTGGAACGCCGAAACGGGACGCTTTTCTTTTCCGCGGGCGACTTGTGCATTTTCGCAGAGAGCCCCTTTGCATCATGGATGGACCGCTGGTACACGGAGATTGCGAAGGGTGCGCCCTCCACTCTGATGTACGCCGGGGAGCCTTACGATTCCGTTGCCCCGGACCCACAGGACGCCGAGATGATCCTCCTTGCCAACAAGGGTGTCGACCACGAACGGGCCTTCCTTGAAAGGTTGCGGGACGAAAGCAAAACCGTGGCGGATCTTTCCGGAAACAGGGACGTCTGGGTCACGGTCCGGGCCATGGAATCCGGCGCGGACGTAATTTATCAGCCCTACCTGGAGTCGCCCCCCTTCTTCGGGTACGCCGACTTCCTTATCCGCCGCCCCGGCGGGGGTGAACCCCGCTACGAGGTCTGCGACGCAAAGCTTGCCCGTTCCATTAAGCCCATCTTCCCCCTTCAATTAAGCCTTTATTCGGAGATGCTGGCCGCCCTGCAGGGGGAAGTTCCGAAGCATTTCCACATAGCCCTCGGCTCCGACGAGACGGAGAGTTTCAGGACAGACGCCTTCCTCTACCTTTACCGGGCCGTCCGGCGCAGATTTCTGGAGTTTCAAGAGTCCTTCGACCCCTGCTCCCCTCCCCGCCCCGAGGACTCCGCCGCCTACGGCAGATGGGCCGGGACTGCGGAGCGCATCCTTGAGAGGACCGACTCCCTCTCCCTGGTTGCCAATATCACCCGCTCCCAGAGAAAGAAGCTTGAACAGTCCGGAGTTTTTACCATGAAGGAGCTTGCCGAAAGCGAGACAGAAACTGTAAGGGGCGTCCCTGCCGCCATATTTGAACGGCTTCGCGAACAGGCCGCCCTGCAGATAGCCTCCAGGGCGAGGGCGCAGCCGGAGTACAGGCTGATCCAGGACGAGCCTGCCGCCTCTCTTCTGCCTCCCTCGGACCCAGGGGACGTATTTTTTGACATAGAAGGCTACCCCCTCGCCGACGGTGGCCTTGAATACCTCTGGGGCGCGGTTGGACTGGACATTTCAGCCCCCTCGGAGAGCAAATCGCCCACGTTTTTCGACTGGTGGGCCCACGACGGGAAGGGCGAGAGGGAGGCATTCAGGCAGTTCATAACCTGGGTGGTTGAGCGCCGGGCCCGACATCCCCAGATGCGCGTATACCACTACGCCCCCTACGAAACCACCGCCATCAAGAGGCTTGCCGCAAAGTACGGAACCATGGAGGACGAGGTGGACGACCTCCTTCGGGAGGGGGTTTTTGTGGATCTCTACCGGGTTGTGAAGAGGTCGCTTATGGTGGGGACGGCGGCCTACTCCCTGAAGGACGTGGAACGGCTCTTTCGGGAGCAACGGTCAGGGAAGGTGGCCACGGGCGGCGCATCGGTAGTTGCCTATCACGATTGGATTGTGAGCGGTGAACCCGCGGACTGGCAAAACTCCCCCCTCCTTAAGCGCATTCGGGACTACAACGAGGAGGACTGCTACTCCACCTGGGAGCTTGTCCTCTGGCTCCGGAGTCATTTAAAGCCCTGCGAGGCGCCCGCACCGGAAGGAGTCTCTTCCGTTGAGGAGAAATGGGCGCCGAACGAAAAAGTCTTAAAGCGCAGGGAGCGGCGACAAAACCTCCCCGACGCCCTTATGAACATGGGCGGAGACGAAAAGGGCCGGGCGGCGGCGCAACTTCTGGGAGGCCTTGCAGGCTACCACTGGCGGGAGGCAAAGCCCGTTTTCTGGAAAAAGTACGACAGGCTGGAGCGTTCCGACGCCGAGCTTGCGGACGACCCGGACTGCTTAGGTATGCTGGAGTCCGCAGGGGAACCCCGGCAGGAGAAGAAATCCCTGGTTTATTCCTATAAATTTCCTCCCGGGCAAGAAACGAAGATTGAAAAAGGCAGCCGCTGCTTTGTAAACACAAACCCTCCGCAATCGGTCACGGTTCACTCCCTTGACACTGAAAAGGGTCTGGCCGAGCTTAAATTAAGTGCGGCTAGAGACCCTCTTCCTGCCCTGCTCAGCCTGATACCGGACGAGTACGTCAGCGCGGATATTATTGAGGACTCCCTTCACAGAACTGCGCAGAGATGGGTGGATGGCGCCTCTCCCGGGGGCGCCCTTTGCGACCTTCTGAACGCCTCGGCGCCAAGATTGGCGGGAGGGCGGACCTTTTTATACAGGCCGGATGAGGGGATGAACGGCATTCTGAACCTTGCCCGCGACCTTGCGGACTCGGTTCTTGCGCTGCAGGGGCCTCCCGGCTCCGGCAAGACCTACACGGCGAGCAGGATTATTGCCGACCTTGCCGCCTCGAGGAAAAAGATAGGGGTTACCGCAAACAGCCACAGGGCCATCATTAACCTTATGGCGGCCGTAGTTGAAGCCATGGACGAGCGGGGGATGTCCGTGCGAGTGGTAAAGGCTGGGGCTGAAGATAGAGAACCCCTGGTGGCTACAGGG
>JAAYQT010000060.1 GCA_012519165.1 Synergistaceae bacterium | reverse complement strand
TCCCACTATGCCTTCGGCGTTTTCACCGGTCAGTTCGATGAATTTTTCGTTAAATGTTCCGCTGGTGGGGTCCATGATGAGCATCCTGTCCCCTATGCCCATCTCGTGGTACTGGGCGACTACCCTTGAGAGGTCCACCGTCTCGCCGAAGAGGCAGAGCCCGTTGGCGTCCGTTGCGGAGAGTTTGGTTACGATGGGGTAGTAGTCCGTCTCCCCCTGGTTGAAATACTCGGTAAAGACGGCCTTGCCGCCGAGTTTTTCCAGTTCTGCGTTGAAGGCCTCGACCGAACCGCGGCCGTAGTCGGTGTTAATGGCAATGTAGGCCCACTTGTCCGCCTTCTTCTCCTGCACGGCCCACTTGGTGAAGGCCGAAGCAATCATGGCGGAGTTGTCGCAACCGCGGAACATCCAGATATTGCCCATCTCGGTGATCTTGGGCGCCAGGGAAACGGGGGTGATGAGGGGAACCTTGGCCCTCTGGGCCACGTCCATCATCGCCAGGGTGCAGGAGCTTCCGAAGTCGCCGATGACCGCCACGACCTTTTCCATACCTACGAGCTTCTCCATGGCCGCTACGGCAGTGGCGGGGATGCCCGCGCTGTCCTCCACGAAAAGCTGTATTTCGTTACCCTGGATGCCGCCGGCCTTGTTAATCTCCTCCACGGCCATCTTGACGCCGTTCAGGGCAAGGTTGCCGTCATAGGCAATGGCTCCCGACGTGGGAAGCACCACTCCGATTCTCACGGGGGCCTTGGGAAGCTCCGCAAAGGCGGGAGCGGCAAAGAGTACTGCAAAAACAAGGGATAGAGCGACCAATACGTTTCTTTTCACCTGAAAAACACCTCCTGTTGATTGTAAGTCCCCTTTTTGGGGAAACTTCCTAAATTCCCAGGTAGGACCGGCGGACCTCGTCGTTTCGCATCAGGTCGGACGCCTTTCCCGACAGGATAATCCTCCCTGTTTCAAGGACGTAGGCGTAATCGGCAAGGGAGAGGCCGATAAAGGCATTCTGTTCAACGAGGATGACTGTCGTTCCGTTGTTGCGGATGTCCCTGATGGCGTCCGCCACTTTTTCTACCATGATGGGCGCAAGCCCCAGGGAGGGTTCGTCCAGCATCAGCAGCTTCGGCCCGCACATAAGGGCCCTTGCTATGGCCAGCATCTGCTGTTCGCCGCCGCTAAGGCTGCCCGCCAGCTGCCCCTTTCTCTCGCCCAGGATTGGGAAAAAGTTGTAGGCCCAATCAACCCGCTCTTCAACAAGTTTTTTATCCCTGACCGATATCGCCCCCATTTCCAGGTTTTCCAGAACGGTCATTTTCGGCCACACACGCCGCCCTTCGGGGCACTGGGAGAGGCCCAGGGAGACAATCCGCTCCGGCTGCGCCTTCTCGATGCGGGTTCCGTCAAACTCGATTGTCCCCGAAGTAGGCCTGAGAACACCCGAAAGGCACATCATGAAGCTGCTCTTGCCGGCGCCGTTGGCCCCGATCAGGGTTACAATGGAGCCTTTTTCCGCCTGGACCGAAACTCCGTCAAGGGCCCTGACATGGCCGTAGTGAGCGGTAAGGTCCTCAACCTTGAGAAACATTCTGAAACCCCTTTCCAAGATAAGCCTCGATTACCAGGGGATTCTTCGAAACCTCTTCAGGTCTCCCCTCCGCCAGTTTTTCACCGTAGCTCAGTACAATCATCCTGTCTGAAATAGAGACCACAAGCCGCATGTTATGCTCTATCAGAAAAACCGTAATATCTTTCTCCCCCCGGATGCGGAGAATGATATCGATTAGCTCTTTAGTCTCCACAGGGTTCAGCCCCGTGGCCGGTTCGTCAAGCATGAGGAGGGACGGCTCTGCCGCCAGGGCAATGGCGATGGAAAGGATGCGCTGCTTGCCGTAGGGAATATTTTTGACCAGGGAGCCGGACCACTCCTCAAGGTTGGTAAATCGTAGAATCTCCCGAAGCCTGCCCCCGATCTCTTCGTCTTCGTCGCGAACTGCCCGCCCCCCGAAAATTATGGACGCGGGCGAAGCCTTGCGGTGAAGGCTGAATCCTACCCGCACGCTCTCCTCTACCGTTATGCCCGCGAAGATGTTGGTCTTTTGGAAGGTCCGGACCAGGCCCATGGCCGCGATCTCGTGAGGAGGCATTCCGGTTATTTCCCTGTCGAGGAAGCGAATTTGCCCCCTGGTAGGTTTTAAAAAGCCGCTCGCCACGTTGAAGAAGGTGGTCTTGCCGGCGCCGTTGGGGCCTATGAGGGACAAAATCTCCCCTTTTCGCACTTCAAGATCCACGTTTTCAACGGCCTTCAGCCCTCCGAAGTGCATGGACACGCCGTCGGAACTCAACATGATCATATTTTAGCATCCTCCCGGAAAAAAGCAGGGATGTCCGGTGTTTTACCCGGGACCTGCATCGAGTTGCTCACAATAGTCACACCGCCCCCTCCCTATGAACTTTGTAGGGAAGGCTGTTATTCTGACTTGCCCTGCACCCTGGCCGCCCAGTTTCCTACCCTTTCAAGATCCCCTTCGGATGAGAACTTCATGGGTTCGGGGGAGGTTAGGCACCGGATGGAGGGGTGCCCCTGCACCTCTTCCCAGTAGGCCTCCGACAGGGCTATGACGGTCAGCTCCAGGGTGTTTTTAACCTGGATTATCCTGCATTCCCGCCCCTTTTTTGGGGCGCAGGCGGAAATGGCGATGGCCACGGCGTCCCTCTCGGTGTTGGCCATGAGGGGGATGGAGCAGCCCAGGATGTCCCCGGCAGTGATGCCGTTGGTGTA
>JAAYQT010000059.1 GCA_012519165.1 Synergistaceae bacterium | reverse complement strand
CTGATCGACTATGTGGGGGCAAAAAACATCCTGTCCGTGGCGCGAAATTTGGGAATCACCTCGCCCCACGTGCCGGCGGACCTCTCCCTTGCGCTGGGCTCCGCCAGCATTACGCCCCTGGAGATGGCCGTGGCCTTCTCTGCCTTTGCCAACAACGGCATGACGGTTACACCTTTGATGATACGGGAAGTCAGGTCCGGCAACGGGGACGTGCTGGAAAGGAGAAGCCCGGTGGCTACCAGGGGGCTCTCCGCCGAGACGGCCGTCACCGTGCGGTCCATGCTCATCGACGTGGTACGGGCGGGAACGGGTACCAGGGCCCTGTTAAAGGACAGGGAGACCTTCGGAAAGACGGGCACCACCAACGATTACAGCGACGCCTGGTTCCTGGGGTGGGTGCCTGGCCTTACGGCGGTGGTCTATGCCGGTAACGACGATCACAAGCCCCTGGCAAAGAAGGGCGCCACCGGAGGCGTGGTGGCCGCACCGGTGTGGAAGGTCTTTGTAGAGGAGGCGGTTAAGGGGCGGAATCTGCCCCTGGCGTTCGAAATTCCCGCCGACGCCGACGTGGAGACTACTAAAATCTGCCGGACTTCCGGATTTTTGGCGACTAACGGGTGTTCGGCAGTCAATATCCAGATTCGTAAAGGGCTTGCCCCTTCCACCACCTGTCCTGTTCACGGCGGGGACATGTACACCGCCTCCCAGGACCCAAACGCTCCCCGGCTGATTCTGGTTCATGAGGACAGCGAGATTTACGCCTCCTCCGGCCTGTATGCCGACAGCGGCTACAATCCCGACGGCGGGCCCGCCGACCAGGGGCCGCCCGTAAAGGTGAACAAGCCCGGCGGACCGTCGGAGGCCGTGGCCCCTTCGGACCTTGTCTACAAAGACCCGAACCCCGCCGACTCAGTGGAGGAGAAGTACCAGAAGCTTCTTAAGCAGTACGGAATTACCGACTGACCGCCATAACAAAAGCAGAGGGCCCTCCGGGGCCCTCTGCTTTATTGTGCTTTGGTTTTTTTCCCTTTACTTAAGGGTACCCATGGCGGCGTGGGCGGCGGAGATCCTTGCCACCGGCACCCGGAAGGGCGAGCAGCTCACGTAGTTAAGGCCCGTCTTGTGGCAGAAGGCTATGCTTGACGGGTTGCCCCCGTGCTCGCCGCAGATTCCTATGGAGAGCTCGGGATTCACTTTGCGGCCCTTCTCCACGGCAATCTCCATCAGAACCCCCACTCCCTCCCGATCGAGCTCGTGGAAGGGGTTGACTGGGAGAATACCCTTATCCTCGTAGTGACCGAGGAACTTGCCCTCGGCATCGTCCCTGGAAAACCCGAAGGCGGTCTGGGTGAGGTCGTTAGTGCCGAAGCTGAAGAACTCGGCTCTCTTTGCAATGTCGTCGGCCACGAAGGCGGCCCTTGGAATTTCTATCATGGTGCCTACCTTGTAATTGAACTCCTTTCCGGATTTTTCCATGTAGTCTTTGGCAATTCCGTCGATCTGCTCCCTGAAGAAGCTCATCTCGGTTTCAAGGCCTACAAGGGGAACCATTATCTCCGGGTAGATCTCGACGCCCTCGTCCACCAGGTCAAGCACCGCCTCAAATATGGCGCTTGCCTGCATGGCGGGGATCTCCGGGTAGACTATGCCCAGGCGGCACCCCCTGAAGCCCAGCATGGGGTTGGCCTCCTTGAGCTGCTCCACCTTTGCCATAACTCTCCTGACCCGTTCGGCCTCCGGGGACGAGCCCCTGCCCGCCTTCTCAAGGGCGGCAAGCTCTTCCTCCAGGTCCCTCTCCTTGGGCATGAACTCGTGAAGCGGGGGGTCAAGCAGGCGGATGATCACCGGCAGACCGTGCATCTCCTTCAGGATGCCGTAGAAGTCCTGCTTCTGCATTACCTTGAGTTCCTCAAGGGCTTTTGCCCTCTCCTCAGCGCTGTCTGCCACCACAAGGCGCTGCATGACGGGCAGGCGGTCTGCGGCCATGAACATGTGCTCGGTACGGCACAGGCCTATGCCCCTGGCGCCGAAGGAACGGGCCCGCTTTGCGTCTTCGGCGGTGTCGCCGTTGGCCCACACCTCAAGCCTGGCGTACTCGTCGGACCAGGACAGAACCTTCTGGAAGTCGTCGCTGAACGAGGCCTCCATGAGGGGCGCCCCGCCGATGAGGACCCGGCCCGAGCTTCCGTCCACGGTGACCGTATCTCCCTTTTTGATTATCTTGTCGCCGTTGGTGATGGTCTCGTTTTTAAGGTCGATGACTATATCCTCGCAGCCGCTGACGCAGGGTTTTCCCAGGCCCCTGGCCACCACTGCGGCGTGGCTGGTCATGCCTCCCCGGCTTGTGACAATGGCCTCGGCGGCAAAAAGACCGTGAATGTCGTCGGGGTTGGTCTCCGGGCGGGCCAGTACGACCTTTTTACCCTCTTTGGCCAGTTCCACTGCGTCGTCGGCGTCGAAACACACGATGCCCACGCCTGCGCCGGGGGATGCGGGAAGGCCCTTGGCCAGGAGTTCGTTTTCAGCGCTGGGGTCCACTTGCCTGTGGAGCAGCATCTCCACCTGCTCAGGGGTAACCCGGGACACGGCGGTCTTTCTGTCGATCAGGCCCTCGCTCTCCATGTCCACGGCTATCTTCACGGACGCCCCGGCAGATCTCTTCCCGCTCCTGGTCTGGAGGATGTAGAGCTTGCCCCGCTCGATGGTGAACTCAATATCCTGCATGTCCTTGTAGGCTTTTTCCAGGTTCGTGGTTATCTCGAAGAGCTCGTTGTAGATCCCGGGCATGGCGTCCTTCATCTGGTCGATGGGGAGGGGGGTTCTGATGCCCGCCACCACGTCCTCGCCCTGGGCGTTAATGAGGAACTCTCCGTACAGCTCCTTTGTGCCGTCGGAGGGGTTGCGGGTGAAGCATACGCCGGTGCCGCAGTCGTCGCCGAGGTTGCCGTAGACCATGGAGACAATGTTGACCGCCGTTCCCAGGTCGTCGGGAATTCTGTGGAGCTTCCTGTAGGTGACGGCCCTCGGGTTGCCCCAGCTCTTAAACACGGCCACAATGGCGTTTTTAAGCTGCTGCCAGGGGTCTGACGGGAAGTCGAACCCGGCCCCTTTCCTGAAAATCTCCTTAAACCTTGCTACAACTTCTTCCATGGCTTTCTCGGTGATCTCGTTGTCAAAGGCGACGCCAAGCCGTTTTTTTACGTCCTCCAGGACCTCCTCGAAGGCGTCTCCCGCTACGCCGTGAACCACGTTGCCGTACATCTGGATAAACCTTCGGTAGCTGTCAAAGGCAAACCGCCTGTCGTTAGAGGCCTTGGCCAGGGATTCCACCGATTCGTCGTTGAGCCCCAGGTTCAGCACCGTGTCCATCATGCCGGGCATGGATACGGGGGCGCCTGACCGCACCGACACCAGCAGCGGGTTACCCCCGGAGCCGAAGGTCTTGCCCGTCTCCTTCTCCAGCTCCGCCACTGCCGCCTGCACGTCGCCCCAGATAGAGTCCAGGAACTTTTCGTCCTTGCCGTACTCCAGGCAGGCGTGGGTGGTAAGGATAAACCCGCCCGGTACCGGAAGGCCGTACTGAACCATCTGGGCCAGGTTTGCGCCCTTGCCGCCAAGAAGGTCCTTCATGCCTGCATTTCCTTCTTTGAAGCTGTAGACGTATTTTGTCGCGTTCATCTCTAAACAGCACCTCCATGAAATGAGTGACTATATTTTCGAAATCTGCGCCCGGCTTCCCTGCCCTGCCCCGGAAGGGGGCCGGGTTCTCAAGAAAAGAGCGGAAAGTTAAATTATACCTGAAATACTGTACAAATCCCAGTCCCTTTTTTTCGCCGTCCATAATGCAAAAAAACCGGGGACAGCGGCGGTCGGCGCGCTTTGCCCCGGTTTCGCCGGTCAAGTCCCCGGGTTTTTAATCTTTTCTTTCTGCCGCAGATATTCCATAACGATGCGGGCGGTCTCCTCCACTGCCATGTCGGTGACGTCTATGGCAATGGCGCCCAGAGACTTCATGTAGTCCGAGGCGCGCGCCAGCTCCCGCTCCACCCGCTCCGGGCTGGCATAGGCGCTGGCGGAAGGCTCCAGGCCCAGGAGTTTCAGCCTCTCCCGCCGGATCGCCATAAGTCTTTCCGCCGTCATAGTAAGCCCTATAATCCTGAAAGGGTCCAGCTCCTTAAGGACGGGGGGCGGGTCCGTCTCGGGAATAAGGGGAATGTTTGCAGCCTTAATGCCTTCCCGGGCCAGATGCATGGAGAGGGGGGTCTTTCCGGTCCTGGAGACTCCCAAAATAACAAGATCGGCCTCGGAAAGAAGCTCCGCCCCCATGCCGTCGTCGCACTTCATGGCGAACTCCACGGCCTCGAGCTTTTCCTGGTAGCTTTCGTCCTTCATTCAGTCCCTCCTCTCCGAGGCTGCGGGCGGCCTCACGCTCCCTTAAGAACGCCCAGGTCCCCCACTTTTAAGAAGAGGGAGTTGCACATGGCCAGCAGGGCTATGCGGTTTACCCTAACTTTTTCATCTTTGTCCATCACAAGGACGTCGTCGAAGAAGGCCGTCACGGGGGGCGAAAGTTCGGCCAGTATTCCCGCCAGGCCGTTCCAGTCCTGGTTTTCCAAAGCTTTTTCCACCAGCGGAAGAACCCTCTCAACCTCGCCGTAGAGGGTTTTTTCGGCGTCCTTTACGAAGAGGGAGGGATCGGGGGGCAACTCGGGACTATCGCTCTTTGACAGTATGTTTCTGACCCTTACCGCCGAAGTTACCAGGCTTGTAAACCACTCCGCCTCCTGGAGCCTTGAAAAAACTTCAAGGAACCTTAATGTCTGAAGGGGCCTTCCCCCCGCCACCGAGATGGCCAGGGAGGCGGTCTCGTGGCCGAAACCCTTCTCCTTTACCTGCATAAGCAGCCGCTGGGACAGGAAGGAGAGGATCTTCTCCTCCGACTCCTCCGCCGAAAGAAGCCCCATGCACTCTTTGACGAGCCAGGCTGCGTCCACGTCCAACTCAAGTCCCCAGACTATCTCGTTAATGCACCTTGCGGCCCTCCGAAGGCCGTAGGGGTCCTGGGAGCCGGTGGGCTCCAGCCCCGCCTTGTGGCTGCTTACAATAATGAAGACCCTTTCCGCCAGGCCCAGCAGCGCGCCCGGCACGTCGCCGGGCAGATCGCCCCCCGCAGCCCTGGGAAGGTACTGGTCGTAAATTGCTTCTGCCACCCTTGCGGGTTCGCCGTTTTTAAGGGCGTACTCCCTGCCCATGACTCCCTGAAGCTCGGGAAATTCGTAGACCATGTTGGTAACAAGGTCCGCCTTGGAGAGAAAAGCCGCCCTGTCCACAACCGAAACCAGGTCTTTCATCCCCAGCCGCCCGCACAGGCGGACTGCCAGCTCCCTGGTGGCCATAACCTTGTCGTGGAGGGAGCCCAGCTTCTCCTGGTAGACTATATCTTTCAGCCTTTCCACGTTGGATGCCAGGGGGGTTTTAAGGTCCTCCGCCCAGAAGAAGGCCGCGTCCTCAAGCCTGGCCCTTAAGACCCTTTCGTTGCCCTCCCGTACCACGTTCATGTTTGAAACCAGGTTGTTGCTCACCCCCACAAAGAAGGGCAGAAGCTTTCCGTTCTCCCCCCTGACCGAGAAGTACTTCTGGTTTTTCTTCATGGAGGTGGTAAGGACCTCCTCGGGTATCTCCAGGTATTTTTTGTCGAAGGAGCCGAAGAAGGGCGCGGGGTACTCCACCAGGTAGAGGTTTTCGTTCACAATCTCCGGGTCAAGCTCCACTTTGCCGTCCAGGTCCTTTTCCAGGGAGGCTATCCCCGCCAGCATCTTCTGGCGGCGCTTCTCCTGGTCCAGGATGACGTAATTGTCATAGAGCCTGTCCATAAACTCCGCCCCGTCGTTAAGGGCAATGGTCCTCGCGCCGAGGAAACGGTGGCCCGAAGTGACTGCGCCGCTTTTTATCCCGCCGTACTCAAAGGGGATAACGTCTTTGTCCGCCATGGCCAGGATCCACCGGATGGGCCTGGAGAACCTTACGGCGGGGTCGTCCCAGTACATATTCTTGGGAAAGACCAGTTTCCTGATGAGGGCGGGGAACAGTTCGGGCAGAATTTTAAGGGTGGGGCTGCCCGGCTCGGAGACTTCCGCG
>JAAYQT010000058.1 GCA_012519165.1 Synergistaceae bacterium | reverse complement strand
TGCACCCTGGCGATGATGGACGTGGCCCAGAGGGCCAAGGTTCCCCTCATCACCCCCGTTTCCCTGGCGCCCAAGATTACCGAGATGGGCAATATCTGGATGTTCCGCGGCTGCGACAACTCCGCCATGATAGCTTCGGCCTTCACCAAGTGGGCCGTGCAGGAGAAGAAGGCGGATAAGTGGGCCTACATTGCCATTAACACCGACTACGGCCGCGGCTCGGTCGAGGCCTTCAACGCGGAACTGGAGAAACTCGGCGGCAAGGCCGTCTTTACCGAGTACTTCAACCAGGGGGAGACGGACTACTACCCCATCGTAACCAAGCTTTCAGCAACGGACGCTAACGGACTTTGCCTCTTCGGCGAGACGGTGGACCTCTCAAGGGTGGTCGCCCAGTACCACGAGATGGGCATAGGGGACAGGATGCTCATCATGGACCCCACCAGCGGAACATTTAACGAAAAATTCATCGAACTGACCGGTGAAAACGCCGAAGGCATAGTGGGAGCAAGCCGCTTCGTGGCCACCATCCAGACTCCCGCCGCTCAGAAGTTCGTGGCCGATTACAGGGCGCGGTACAACGCCGACCCGGAAAAGTACGCCCAGGCCGGCTACGACTGTGCCCGCATGGTGGCCATAGCCATCGGCAAGGCCGGTTCCCTTGATACGGACAAGGTGCGGGAGCAGCTTTCCGCTATTCAGTACGAAGGCCCCCAGGGGAAGGCGCACTTTGACGAAAAGAACCAGCTGATCATCGACGAGTATATTATAGGCGTCAATGATGGAAACTTCGAGGTAATCGCAGGACCGGTCTCCGTAAATTAAGTTTCGGCGGGAAGCGCCCCGGGCGGGCGCTTCCCGTATTACTTGCCCGGGAGTTGAAAGCTTTATGGTAACCGTTTTTTTTCAGCAGGTTCTTAACGGCATTATCCTGGGGTGTATCTACGCCCTTATCGCCCTTGGCCTTTCCCTGATTTTCGGCATCCTGGAGATAGCCAACTTCGCCCACGGTGAGTTTTACATGATAGGCGCCTTCATGGCCCTATTCTCCATTTCGGCCCTGAAAGCGCCTTTCATCGTCGCTCTGCTAATCGCCATGGCCGGCATGGGAATTCTTGCCGCCGTCATTGAGCGGGCCGTATTCCGCCCTATTGTGGGAAAGCCGCTGATAAACAGCATGCTTCTTTCCTTCGGACTCTCCACGGCCCTGGCAAACCTGGCTCTGTTTTTCTTTAAGGCGGACCCCAGGAAGATAACATCGGGGCTGGCCCGTTACCGTTTTTCCTTCCACGGCCTCTTCGTAACCGGTGAGCGGCTGACCATACTGGCTCTCAGCATAATTTTGGTGGCGCTGCTGGCGTGGTTCATCCAGTACACCAGGACCGGCAAGGCAATGCGGGCAGCAGCCCAGGACAGGGTGGCCGCCCAGCTGGCCGGGATCAACATCCGCAGAATTTACTCCATAACCTTTGCCATAGGAGGCGCCCTTGCCGCAGCGGCGGGGACCATGGTGGGGGCCATGTTCTTCGTCAACCCGGAAATGGGCTTCACAGTAGTGCTTAAATCCTTCGTGATAGTCATCATGGGGGGCTTCGGAAAGATAAAGGGAGTAATCATTGCCGCAATCCTCATCGGCCTGGTGGAGAGCCTGGGAGGCGGCTTTATAAGCTACGCCTACAAGGACGCCTACCCCTTCCTGCTGCTCATGCTTCTCTTCATCTTCAAGCCCGAGGGAATAACCGGGGGTGACAAGTCATGAAGGGGAATCTTCAAAAAGCGCTTCTTGCCGCGGCCCTCATTGCGGCCCTGGTCTCCATGCCCCGACTGTTCTCCATGGACTACTACCTTCACATCTTTGTAATGTCGGAAATTTACGCCGTGCTGGCCCTGTCCCTCTCTCTCCTCGTGGGCTTTACGGGACAAGTCTCCATGGGACACGCCGCCTTTTACGGCATGGGAGCCTATACTTCGGCTATCCTTAGCATCCGCCTTGGACTCTCTTTCTGGGTTACTTTCTGGGTGGCGGGGATCTTTGCAGGGCTGGCCGCCTTTATCATAGGGAAACTGGTGCTTCGCCTCAGGGGGCACGTCCTTGCCATTACTACCGCCTTCTTCGGCGTTCTGGTGGCGGTGGTTATGAACAACTGGATCCCCGTAACCAACGGCCCCATGGGAATTACGGGAATTCCCCGGCCGTCGCCCTTTTCGTTTCTGGGATTAAATATAGTCCTTGAATCCAGGACCGACTACTACTTCCTCGGACTGGTATTCGTCGCCGGGGTTCTTTATTTCCTTTGGAGAATTGAAAACTCCCGTATAGGCGACGCCATGATTGCGGTAAGGGAGAACGAAGAGCTGGCCGCATCAATCGGCATAGACACCATGAAAAGCAAGGTGCTGGCCTTCACCATAGCCGGGGCTCTTGCAGGGCTGGCAGGCGCCTTTTACGCCCACTACATCCTGTTTATAAGTCCCGTCACCTTTACCATCAACGAATCCATTAACATCCTGGTGATGGTGATCTTCGGAGGCATGAGCACCCTCTTCGGGCCCGTGCTGGGAGCGATATGCCTCACGGTCCTCCCGGAACTGCTCAGGATGGCGGGGGAACTACGACTCGTAATCTACGGCGTGGCCCTGGTCTTCTTCATCATCAAAATGCCCATGGGAGTCTGGGGGACATTTCGAGACCGCCTTATTAATTACAGGAAAAAAATGACTCCGCACCGGGGTCCGGGCGGGCGGCTCCCTTTCTGATTTTCGCCACTGCAATGACTTAATTCCAAAGCTTCCCTGGACTGGAGATGTTAAAAATGAAAAGGCGCGTCATTTTAATGCTGACCCTCCTCTGCCTCGCTCTTTCGGCGCCATTCCCCGCCCCGGGGGACGACTCTAAATGGGTCGAGGGCGAAGTAATCGTCACCTGGCGCAAGGGCGCCCCCGCCGGCCCAATCAGGAGCATGGCAGCAAAAGCCGGAGTAACGGTAAAAAACTTTGCCTTCCTTTCCATGGAACAGGAGAAGTCCGTGTCGGTGGTCAAAATTCCGGGGAAAACCACAGAAGAGCTTATGAGGGATTTTTCGTCGGACCCGGACGTTGAGAGCGTATCGCCAAACTATATCATCAGGGCTCTGGCCATACCCGACGACCCCCTGTTTCCCCAGCAGTGGGGGCTACACAACACCGGGCAGAACGGGGGGAAAAGGGGCGCAGATATAAACGCCCCGGCGGCATGGTCCATACGTAACTCCGCCCTCCCCGGCAAAGTGGCGGTAATCGCCGATACCGGAATCGCAAAAAACCACGGCGACCTGAAGGCAAACCTGTGGACCGACTCCCGTGGAAGCCACGGCCGCGACTGCATCAATAACGACGACGACCCGGAGGACGATAACGGCCACGGAACCCACGTGGCGGGAATTATCGGCGCAGCGGGGAACAACGGCCTGGGCGTAACAGGCGTCGCATGGAACGTGAAGCTTATGGCGGTAAAGATGCTCGACTCGGAGGGCAGCGGGACCACCGAGAACGAACTTGATGCCTACAACTGGATTCTGGCCAAAAAACAGGAAGGAGTGGACATTGTCGCCGTAAACGCCTCCTTTGGAGGGGGCGGTGCAAGCCCCGCAGTGCGGGACGCCATCAATTCCCTTGGAAACCGGGGCATTCTTTTAATTGCAGCAGCAGGCAACGAAGGCAGCGATAACGACTTAACCCCCTCATACCCCGCGTCCTATGCCCTGCCCAACGTAATTTCGGTGGCGGCAACGGACAAAAACGATAACCTTGACTCCTATTCAAACTACGGGAAAACCTCCGTACACCTCGCCGCCCCCGGTAGTTCTGTTCTGAGCGCCTGGACCTCCTTCAGCCCGTCGGCAGGGGATATTTTCTTCGACGACATGGAGTCAGGCCAGGGGAAATGGGTCACCCGCGCCGACAGTTCCCCCGAGATTCACTGGCAGATTGTCAACTCAACCCGGGGCGGGAAGCCCACAAAGGTCTGGACCGACGGTCCTGACCAGCACTACCCTGCTAACCAGAAGACGTACCTTGAAGTAAAAGACGACATCAACCTTGTCCCCCACCGGGGAAAACCCCTGATGTTCGGCACGTACCTCCGGCTTGACCTGGAGAGCGGATACGACTTTCTCACCCTCCAGTTTTCCGCAGACGGAGGGGCTTCCTGGGAGACGATCCGCAAATTCACGGGCGGCGGCGACAAGTGGTCCTTCTTCTGTACCTCAATTCCGGCAAAATTCCAGACGGCGGGTTTTCGCTTCCGGTTTGTTTTTGAAACGGACGGCAGTGATTTTATTTTCCGCTACGCCGGAGTGCAGATCGACGATACGGGCGTCGGCGAGGCTGTTTCCGGCTATGCAAGTCTCTCGGGCACTTCCATGGCCGCTCCCTTTGTTACCGGTGCGGCGCTTCTGGCGGCCTCCCGGTTTCCGTCGGATTCCCCCGCACATACAAGGTCCAGAATTCTTGACTCGGCAGACCCCCTTGCCTCGTTGAACGGGAAAGTCGTCACCGGAGGAAGGCTTAACCTGGCCGCCGCCCTGGGCGCCCGGGAAGAAAAGGGAGGCGGCGGGGGCGGGTGCAGCGCCGCGGGCACAGACATCTGGGGGATCGCCCTTGCTGTTCCGCTGCTTTTTATAATAAGAAAAAGATAACTCCTTTCGGACCCGCCGGAATTTGACCTCCGTTGGATGAGCGCCCCGGGGGGTGGGAAATCCCACCCCGCCCTTTCACTTGCGTTCCGAATAATTTCCTTTAGAATGTACTTGAAATCCCGAGCCAGGCCCAAGGTTCGGGAAATTATTTTCTATTTCAAAGGAGGAGTACCATGAAAAACCGGCTCAAACTGCTTTGCGCTGCCGTACTTACTCTGGCTCTGACGGCCTCCGCTTTTGCGGACGTCAAGTACCCCGACTGGTACAAGGGGCACGAGGACGAACCCCAAGTCCTGGTGAACATGGGGCAGGCTTTCGACCCCGACCACCCCGCCCCCGACGAGGGGATGGGAAAGAACGGCGAAGAGGCCTTCAAATGGTACATGAAAGCCGCCGAGGCCGGTTTCCCTGCGGGGCAGGACGGCGTGGGCAAGTGCTACGAGAAGGGCATAGGAGTTAAGAAGGACCTGGCCAAAGCAATTGAATGGTACGAGAAGGCCGGCGCCGGCGGCTACTCCTCTTCCCTCTACGCCATCGGCAATATCTACCTGGAGTCGGAGAAACCCGTGAGGGACGAAGCCAGGGCTATGGAATACTTTATCAAGGCCGGAGAAATGGGCCACATTGCGGGTATGCTGATGGCCTCCGACGGCTATGCAAAGGGGACGGGCGTCAGTGCCGACCCGACCAAAGCCCTTGAGTGGATGGAGAAGGCCGCTGACGCCGGCAACACCTTCGCCCAGTATATGACAGGAGCCTACTACGACGAGGGCAAAGGTACCGAACGCAATGCGGAAAAAGGCTTCGAGTGGTTCCTTAAAGCGGCGGAGGGAGGCCACAACGGGGCCAAGTTCGCGGTGGCCTACAGCTACCATGCAGGCGACGGGGTGGAACAGGACCTTGCCAAGGCCGCCGAGTGGTACAGGGACCCCGCCGAGGGCGGCGACGTTAACGCCATGGTTAACAGAGGCAACATCCTGGCCTTCGGCGCAGATTTTAAGGAAAATCCGGAGATGACCGCCGATGCGGCAAGGCTTTTCGAACGGGCCATGAACGAATACCACAGGCCGGACGCGGCCAACAACCTTGCCTATCTATACGAGATCGGCAGGGGCGTGGAGAAGGACCTGAAAAAAGCCTTCGAACTTTACATCCTGGCTGCAGAGCAGGGGGACGCGGGGGCCATGTACGAGGTGGGCAGGGCCCATTATCTTGGCGATAATCTGCCAAAGGACGACAAAAAAGCAGCGGAGTGGCTGACAAAGTCCGCCGAGGGCGGCGACGAGGACGGACAGCTCTGGCTTGGCATACTCTACTACAAAGGAACGGCCCTGCCCAAGGACGACGCAAAGGCTGCCCTTTGGTGGGAGAAGGCCGCTGAAGAGGAGCAGGCCGAGGCCATGTACCGGCTCGGCATCGCCTGCATCAAGGGCATTGGGATGAAGGAGGACAAGGCCAGGGGCGAGGAGCTTCTGCTTGCCCTCGCAGAGGACGGGGACGCCGACGCCATGACGGCCCTGGGAATTGCCTACATCCGGGGCTTTATTGAGGGCGGTATGAAAAAGGGCTTCGAGTTCATCGACAGGGCCGCTGAGGCCGGCGTCCCCGAGGCCATGTTCCAGAAAGGGGCCAACCTCAAGCCCGACGCAAGCGCCAATTCGGACCCCGAAAAGGCCCTTGTGTGGCTGAAAAAGGCAGCCGACGCCGGCCACTCGGGCGCCATGTATGCCATCGGCGCCATGTACTGGGCGGGGGACGGTATTCCCGAGGACAGGGAAGAGGGAGGCAAATGGTACGAGTTGTCGGAGGAGGCCGAAAAGCTTGAGAAGCAGTCGCCCCGGCCCTTCTTCGAGGTTCTTCTCGATTAGCAGGCAGTTGACATAATTAAACCGGCGTCCCTGTAAGAAAGGGGACGCCGGTTTCTATTTTAAGCCCTTATTTTATGGCGCCGGGGTGAAAAGAACGGGCTTGGTGGGCCTGGGAATGGCCACCGCCTCCCATGGACTTGTAAGGGCCATGGTGACCAGGCTCCTTGGCCCCGGCTCTTTCTCCCTTACCTCCACCTCAACCCTGTCCGCCGTTTCAAAGATAGCCTCCACCTCTATGGAGTAACCGCCGCTCCTCTGGAGTCCCTGAAAGACGGCAACCACGGCCTGACTGGTGAAATCCACCTCGGGAACGGGCGGGACGGGGGCAACGCAGCCCTTAATCTCCTTCCAGAGCTCCTTCCATTCGTCCATCGCATTGATAACCACGAAGCGCCTTTCCGTAACGCCGCCATGGCTGCCTCTTCCCACGGGAATAAAGGTCAGCGACGTCCCTTTTTCTGCGGCAAAAACCGGGGCCGCAGACGGCGCAAAGAAGGACAGAAGGGCCGACATAAGGATTAAAACCTTAAACTGTGTCCGCAAGGCTCAACTCCCCCGTTTCCAAACTTTTTCGTTTAAAGGGTATCAGAAGGCGGAGCAGGATTGATGAGTAAAAGAACCTATTTATCATGGACGCCAAGGGCGGCGTCCAGATGCTTGCACCTCCGGTACCGCTGAAAGGCCGGGCAGGTGCAGGCCCGGTGGAGGACGTCCACGGCGTAATCTTCCGTACCGCGGGCAATGAAGATATGCTCCCCGGCCTTTTCAAGCCTCGCCGGGTCAAATTGGGGCTTTTGGGGCGCGTCGCCCGTCCCCTTCTCCTCGTCCAGGGCCTCGTTGGAAAGCCTGTCCGCCTGCGAGTTCTGCTCCCGGGGGACCCATTCAATGGCGCTTCCGGTGGCCTTAAGAAGGGCCGCCGCCCTTTCCGCCAGGCTCTTAAGCCTGGGTTCCTTTATCTTCCATTTTCCCGTCGCCTGGTTTACCACCAGGCTGCTGTCGCCGAAGATGCGGGCCGTTACCCCCCGCCGCTCCACCTCCTCCAAAAGAAGAATGAGGGCCATGTACTCCGCCTCGTTGTTAGTCTTTACGCCCAGGGGTCTGGCGCACTTCCAGAGGACCGTCCCTTTTTCATCCATGAGCAGGGCGCCGGCCCCCGCCTCTCCCGGGTTTCCCCGGGACGCGCCGTCAAAGTAACCGCGAAGGTTTTCGCGGCCTTTTTCGTTTGTCAGGGCGCTCTCCCAGTCGGAGTCCAGGTCCACAAACTGCTCCGAGGCCACTTCCGGCATTTTTCCATCCATGAAGAATCTTCCTTTCCGACCCGTTAATTGAAGGGATTTGGGTAAAACCGGGGTCTTCCCGGTGGAATTACCTTGGACCCCGGGGGAGATAATATACTATAATGCATTAAACTTTAAATTTCCTTCTAGGGGGTTGTTCAATAGTGAGGCTTACTTCGCGCCATGAACGCGGCAGCCGTATTGTTTGCGCTCTTTGCCTGGCCGTATTTTTATCCGTCCTTTTTACCGGGGTTTATGCTCCGGCTTCCCACGCTTCCGGCTTTGCCTTCCTCAAGGGCCTGTTTGTTAAGGAGGTTAAAGGCTACGGCATCTACACCGAGGAGAGCGGGTCCCGGTTCGAAAAGGGGTCAAAGGTCACAGTCTACCTGGAGGCCGACGGCTTTCACAACAAGAAGAACGGCCAGGAGTACGAAATTAACCTCAGCCTCGACCTTCTGCTGAAGGACGACAAGGGCAACGTCGGGATTGAGCAGAAGAACGTAGTCATCTCCAGCCTTACGGTCAAAAGCCCGTGGAGAGACTTCTACTTTACCGTCAACATAGACCTTGCCGAACTTCCCCCCGGCAAGTACACCCTGGGTTTTGTGGCCACAGACCACGGGACCGGCGACAAAGCCTCAAGGGACATGGATATAGAAATTTACTAAGCCCCTGCGCGGAGCCTCAGGAACGTCCCAGCCCCTCCCTGAGGCTCCGCTTCAAAACCTTTCCAGCCGCGGACATGGGAAGCTCGTCCACGAAGGAAACCTTTCTGGGGACCTTGAAGTGGGCCATCTTTCCCTTGCAGTGGCTTATGACAGCCGAAGCGTCCAGCTCCGCCCCGTCCTCCGGGATGATAAAGGCGACCGGAACCTCGCCGCTGACCGGGTTTTCCATCCCTATCACCACGGCTTCCCTCACGCCGGGGAGCTCCTTTATCACCGTCTCCACCTCCTGGGGGTAGACGTTGAAGCCGCCCACTATTATCATGTCCGACGCCCTGTCCAGAATTGTGATGTAGCCGTCCTCGTCCATCCTGACCATGTCGTCCGTATTAAGCCAGCCGTCTTTGAACCGTGCCGCCGTCTGCTCCGGGTCCCTGAAGTAGCCCTTTGCCACGGAGGGTCCCTTAAGCCACAGAACCCCCTCCTCCCCCGCCGGAAGGGCGTTTCCGTCCCTGCCCCGCACCTCCGCCGAGTAGCCCGGCAGCGGAGGGCCTACGGTCCCCGTCTTTCTGACGGCGTCGCTCGGGTTGCAGGAGACCACCGGGGAGCACTCGGTCAGGCCGTAGCCCTCAAAGGTGATAACCCCCAGCTGGTCCCTGAACCGCTTCTCCAGGCTGGGGTCAAGCTTGCCCCCTCCGGTGAGGATGTAGCGAAGCCCGCCCGGCAGGGTCTCCCCCTTGGAGACGGCCCCCAGAATGAAGGGCAGCATGGTGGGCACGGCGATAAGAATGCCCGTGTCGGAGGCCCGCAGCCCCTCGAAGAGGTTTTTAAGGGGAAGGAACCCCGGCAGAAGGGCCTCCGGCAGTCCCCAGAGCAGGGGAAGTACTCCGCAGACCGTGTAGCCGAAGGAGTGAAAGTTGGGCAGCACGTTCATCAGAACCCTGCCCCGGTCGAAGCCCTCGATGGTCTCGTGGACTCCCCTGGTGTTGTCGAACAGGTTTCCGTGGGTGAGGGGCACCGCCTTGGGCGCGCCGGTGGTGCCCGAGGTGGCAAAGATCACCGCCACGTCGGGGTCCTGGTCCGGCCTGTCCGTCCTGCCGCTTAATGAGGCTATGACGCCGTCGGGAGACACGGAGACCAGGGGCAGGCCCCCTGCGACGGTCGCCGACTCCGCCTCTTTCATCCCTTCCCCCGCCACCACGGCGAAGGGGTCTACGTGATTTAAAATTTTAAGAATCCACTCCGCCCCTCCCCCGGGGTTCAGCGGGACGATGGTCCCCCCGAGCCGCCATGCCGCCATGGAGAGGTAGAGCACAAGAGGACAGTTAGGCAGAAAGACCGCCAGGCGGCTCCCGGGCTGAAAATCTCCCTCTTCCAGGGCGGCGGCGCAGAGAGCGGTTTTCCTTTCAACCTCTTCGGCACTCTGCCAGGCGCCCTTCCACCAGATAACCTTCTGAGCCCGGTCTTCGGCAAATCTCCGGGCGATTT
>JAAYQT010000057.1 GCA_012519165.1 Synergistaceae bacterium | reverse complement strand
GGGCACGGGGCCGTGGGTTCACGCCGATTCAAGCCGGGGGGAGTTCGACCTCTTCGTCCGCAACGACAGGTACTGGGGCGGCAAGCCCCGCTTTGAAAAGATTCTGGTGAAGGTGATTACCGACGCCGACGCCCGCATGCTGGCCCTGGAGACGGGGGAGATAGACCTCATCTTCGGCGCCGCCGGGTCGTCCGTCGCCCAGGTGAGCATGGAGGGCTTTATGAGGATGAAGCAGACGGGCCGCTTCGAGGCGGACATCTCCGGCCCCGTTACCACCTACGCCCTTGCGCTGAACTCCGGCCGGGGGCCCACTTCGGACAGGGCGGTGCGGAGGGCCCTTCAGCACTTGGTGGACAAGGACCTTCTGATAAAGGCTGTGTTCATGGATATGGAGAGAAAGGCCGATTTCTTTTTCGAGCCCTCCATCCCCTACTGCGACGTCGGACTTGAGGCTTACGATTACGATGTGGCAAAGGCGGAGGCCCTTCTTGACAAGGCTGGATGGAAGCGGCAGGAAGGCGGCATAAGGGCGAAGGACGGAGCGGAGCTTTCCATCGACTTCTGCTTTGTGGGCAACGACTCGGTTCAGAAGACGGTGGCGGAGGCCCTCCAGGGGGAGTTCCGAAAGGCGGGGGTTAAACTTGTATTGATAGGCGAGGAGAACGACTCCTTCCTGGCACGCCAGAAGGACGGTGACTTCGGCATTATTTACAATGAGACCTTCGGCGCGCCCAACGAGCCCCACGCCATGGTAAGCTCCATGCTTGTGCCCTCCCACGCAGACTACCAGGCCCAGATTGGCCTTCCCATGAAGAAGGAGCTTGACGCCATGATCAACGAGGCGCTGGTGAGCGTGGACGAGGGGCGGAGGCGGGAGCTGTACCGGGAGTTTCTTACAATCCTCCACGAGGAGGCGGTCTACCTGCCCCTTACGTACAAGACCCTGGTAAAGCTTCATTCGAAGGACCTTGAAGGGGCGGAGTTCACCCCCATTAAACAGGTGGTTCCCTTCGAGCGCATGTTCCGTAAGTAGGCTTCGCCCCCTTCGGGGGGCTTTTTGAACAGGAGGCGCTTATGGGCCGTTATATTTTGAGGCGGATTTTAACTCTTATCCCCATTTTGTTTGTGGTGTCGGCGGCGGTGTTCCTTGTTCTGCGGATGGCGAAGGGGGACCCTGCCATGGCCTATCTGCGGATGTCCAACATCCCTCCCTCTGAGCAGGCCCTGGCGGAGGCCAGGATAGAGCTCGGCCTGGACAAGCCGGTGGCGGTTCAGTATGTCCACTGGCTGGGGAATGCGCTGAGGCTGGATTTCGGCCGCTCCTAC
The DNA here is from genome assembly GCA_012519165.1 of Synergistaceae bacterium. Taxonomy (GTDB): domain Bacteria; phylum Synergistota; class Synergistia; order Synergistales; family Aminobacteriaceae; genus Aminivibrio. Next base: position 2,178 of record JAAYQT010000057.1, on the reverse strand, counting down.
GTTACGGGCAGGCCGGTACTTGAGGAGATTTTGCACTATCTGCCCGCCACCCTGGCGCTGGCCGGGGCGGGGCTGCTGCTGACCATGGCGGTTAGCGTGCCCTTCGGCGTCCTGGCCGCCCTGGGGAAGGACAGGCTCCCCGACCACCTTATGCGGGCCTTCTCCTTCGTTGGGGTATCCATGCCCAACTTCTGGCTGGGGCTGCTGCTGGTGTACCTGTTCTCGGTGAAGCTGGGGTGGCTGCCGCCCATGGGTCGGGGAGGGGCGGGGCACATGGTGATGCCCGTGGTGACCCTCTCCTTTATGTCCATCGCAATTAACGTGCGGTTCCTGCGCGCGGGGCTGCTGGAGCATATTAGGTCCCGCTCTGTGCTCTTCGCCAGGGCCAGGGGGGTCTCCGAGGGGCGCATTACCTGGATTCACGTTATGCGCAACGCCATGATCCCGGTGGTTACCTCCATGGGGATGCACCTGGGGGAGATGCTGGGCGGCGCGGTTATTGTGGAGAATATTTTCTCCTGGCCGGGGGTTGGCCGATTTGCGGTGCAGGCGGTGTTTAACCGGGATTACCCGACCCTGCAGTGTTTTATCCTGATGATGACGGTGATCTTCGTGCTTTGCAACCTCTGCGTCGACATTCTCTACGCCTTCATCGACCCCCGCATCAGGCTTGCAGGTGAAGGGCGATGAAGGCGGGCCTGCTGCAAAAGAACACGGTGCGGCTGTCTCTGGTTCTGCTGGTTATTGTGGGGGCGCTTGCGGTCTTCGCCCCCTGGCTGGGCCTCCCGGACCCCGAGGAGGTCAACCTGGCAGAGAAGCTTGCCCCGTCAGGCCCGGGCCACCTTCTGGGGACGGACCACCTGGGGCGGGACGTGCTGGCCCGGCTCGTCTTCGGGGCGCGGACCTCCATCGGCTCCGTCTTTGCCATCCTGCTGCTGATAGCGCTGTTCAGCACCCTCGCCGGGAGCGTGGCGGGGTTCGTTGGGGGCGCTGTGGACAGCGTGATTATGCGTATCTGCGATATTTTCCTCACCTTCCCCACCCTTATTTTGGCCATGTTCTTTGTGGGTATTCTGGGAACGGGGCTTACCAACGTGATTCTGGCCATCTTCCTCACCCACTGGGCGTGGTACGCCCGCATAGTGCGGGGGATTGCCCTGTCGCTCAAATCCCGGGAGTACATTCTGGCGGCGAAGGTGGCGGGCACAAGGGGCTTCAGCCTGGTGGCGCGGCACATTCTGCCCGCCATGGCCCCCCAGGTGCTGGTGCTTGCCACCCTGGACATAGGCCACATGATGCTCCACGTGGCGGGGCTCTCCTTCCTGGGGCTGGGGGTTCAGCCGCCCATGCCGGAGTGGGGGGTAATGATAGGGGACGCAAGGCAGTTTATCTGGACGGAGCCCCAGCTTATGCTCTACCCCGGCCTTGCCATATTCATCGTGGTAATGGCCTTTAACCTCCTTGGGGACGGCCTGAGGGACGCCCTGGACCGGTCCGGCATGCTGGAGGAGGGGGTAAGATGAAGGCCCTGCTTGAGGTGCGGGGGCTTGAGATTGAGACGGCGGCCAGGCCCGCGAGGGGGCTGGTGAAGGGAGCCTGTTTCTCCGTCTTCGCCGGCGAGACCACCTGCGTGGTGGGCGCCAGCGGCTCCGGCAAGTCGCTCTCCTGCCTCTCCGTGCCGGGACTGCTGCCGCCTGGCGTGAGGAAGACGGGCGGGGAGGTCTGGTTCCGGGGGGAGCGGATTGATAACGCGCCGAAGGAGGCGCTGCGCCGCCTACGGGGCACGGCCATCTCCATGGTTATGCAAAACCCCATGAGCTGCTTCGACCCCGTCTTTACCATCGAAAGCCACTTTCTGGAGACCATTGCGGCCCACGAAAGGCTGAGCCGCAGGGAGGCGGACGAAAAGATGATGAACGCCCTGGCCGAGGTGGGGTTTGACGACGGCGGCAGGATCCTGGCCGCATACCCCTTCCAGCTGAGCGGCGGCATGCTCCAGAGGGTGATGCTGGCCATGGCCCTCTCCCTGGACCCGGCCCTGCTCATCGCCGACGAGCCAACCAGCGACCTGGACACGGTGGCCCAGGCCAGGGTGCTGGACCTGATGGACGCCGCCAGGCGGGGGCGCAACATGGGCGTTCTGCTGGTGACCCACGACTTCGGAGTTGCCGCCAAAAT